>CAYWTU010000179.1:0-7442 GCA_964461275.1 uncultured Pirellulales bacterium
ATGCGATAATGAAGGTTGGGCACTGGTGCAACCTTTCCACGAACAGACATTGCGCGTGAACACTGCCGCGTATGCATCGTCGTCGCGCACGATTCGGCCGCCCGGTTCGCCATGGCGTCGCCGGTGGGCGGACGGTGCGCGTCAGCTTCGCGCCTGGCTGGGGAGTTGGGCCAGCAGCCTTGTGCTGCATGCCCTGTTGCTGGTGATCCTAGGGCTGTGGACGACGGTTGTCATCGAACAGCCGCCGGCCCCCAAGCCGCTGGCCATCGTCACCGCTGCGGACGAGCCGGCCGTCCAGGCAGCCGACGAGATCCAACAGCAGGCCGACGTCGACCTCTCGCTGGAATCGACGCCCGTGCCGCCTACAGCCGAACTGGCGCACGCCCCTTCGCTGGGGTTGGACCACGGGACGCCGGCGCCCCCGAACCCAGCGGCCGCTGTGGCCACCGGCGCCGCGCCCAGCGATCTGGATATCCGCTCGACGTTGGATCAGCAGACCGGCAGCGGCTTCGAGGGCCGCGCGGCCGACGCCAAGGCGACGCTCGTCCGGCTGCGCGGCGGCACCGGCGCCAGCGAGGCGGCCGTGGCCCGCGGGCTGCGGTGGCTGGCGGCGCATCAGCAAAAGGATGGGGGCTGGAGCTTCGACCTGCGGAAGGGGGCCTGCCAAGGGGCGTGTGGTGATTCAGGCAGCGAGCACTCGACAACCGGCGCGACCGCACTGGCCTTATTGCCGTTCTTGGGCGCCGGCTATACGCACCGCGCCGGCGACTACAAGCTAGTGGTCGGCGATGGCCTGTATTACCTGACGAGCCGAATGACTGTCACGCCTCAGGGCGGCGACCTGCAGGAAGGAACGATGTACGCACAGGGGCTGGGGACGATCGCCCTGTGCGAGGCCTTCGCCATGACCGGCGACCGGCAATACGAACAAGTGGCCCAACGGGCGCTCGACTTTGTCCTCTTCGCGCAGGACAAAGGGGGCGGCGGCTGGCGCTATTTTCCCGGTCAGTTGGGCGACACCTCGGTCACCGGCTGGCAGTTCATGGCCCTCAAGAGCGGCCAACTGGCCTACCTCCGCGTGCCGGGGGTGGCCATTCGAGACGCGGTCCGGTTTCTGGACAGCGTGCAAGCCGACCATGGCGCCCGCTATGGCTATCGCGCTCCCAGCACGGACGAAGACACAATGACGGCGGTGGGGCTGTTGTGCCGGATGTACACCGGCTGGCCACGCGAGCACGAGGCCCTGCGGCGAGGCGTGGAGCATTTGTCGCGCCGAGGACCCTCGCGCGACAACATCTACTACAACTATTACGCAACTCAGGTGCTGCACCACTGGGACGGCCCGCTTTGGAAGACCTGGAACGAGGCAATGCGCGAATCGCTCATCGCTGCTCAGGCGAACAGCGGACATGAGGCCGGCAGTTGGCACTTCCCTGGCGAGACGGCACAGGTAAACGTCGTGGCCAGGGCGGGCGGACGACTCTACAGCACCGCCCTGGCGATCATGACGCTCGAAGTCTACTATCGCCACATGCCGCTCTACACTCGCCTGGCCTTCGGCGAGTTTTAGATTCCAACAAGCAACCATTAGGGCGCCATCGCGCCCGCCGTGACGGACATCCCCAGCGCGATGGGCGCCGGCGGAGAAAGCGGCGCATCGACCCGCACGTGGGCGCCGGCAGGCGCGGCGGGCATGAACCGCTCGGGCAGTCGCCAGTGGGGCTCGGCCGCCATCACCACGCGGACCAATTCCGCCAGCGACTCGACTTGCAGCTTGCGCATCACCGTCTGCCGCCGGACTTCGATGGTCTTCAGGCTATAGCCCAGCCGGCGAGCAATGTTCTTGTTAGGCAACCCGGCCAGCACTAGGTCCAGCACGTCGCGCTCTTTGAGCGTCAGCGCGGCCAGGCGCCGCTGACTCTGCTTGGCGAGGGATAACGCGCCGATGGCGACCTGCGCGCCGGTCTGCGTGTCCTGGCGGACTTGGGCGAGTGTGTCCAGCAGGTCTTGGACTTCACAGGCCAGATAGAACCCGGACCGCATGGCGGCTACAGCATGCGCGACTCCCGAAGGAGGCACTAAGGCGATCGCCAACCCGTCGACGGCGAGGAAGGCTACTAGCGTGGCGAACTCGGTTAACGCGAAGTCCCGTGCGTCAATCAGCCAAACGGCGCCTTGTACATCGGCCACGAGCGAGCGACGGTCAACAAAGGCGATGGACCATTCTTGTGCCAATGCATGGTTGTCGGCCATCCACCGTCTGAGGTTCGCATCGTCGGAACTAACGACCAATGGCCGTGAATATTCAGACATTCCATTCTCCATGCTTCCGGCAAGCGTGCGAATCCGCCTTGCAACAACCAGCCTTCCGTGGGAGCCGCCCTATGATGTGTTCATCGACAGTATTGTTAGCCTGCTTTTGAATTTGGATTCGGAATACCGCTAACCGCTGATCTCAGTGCAATTGCGTTCAATTATCGATTATCGAGCAGCGAGGGTGTGCGTGGTTGTCGCACGCCGGCAGGCGGGCTAGCATGACGACCGCAATCGCTTTCGCAGTCGCGTAGAAGCAGGCCTGCGAACGATCGCCGACGCATCCAACACGCCCATAAGCCTTTAGAGGGTTCTTGATCCACTTATGACCACTTTGGAAACGCTGCAAGTCGGAATCGACCAGGGGGGTGTCGCACGCCTGACACTCAACCGCCCCGAGTCGCGCAACGCCATGTCGCCCGAAATGATCGTCGAACTGCGCACGGCTTGTCGACAATTGGCGGCCGACCCGGCAGTACGAGCCGTCGTACTCACGGCCGCCGGCGACGTATTCTGCGCCGGAGGCGACCTGAAGGGGATGCAGCGCCAGGTGTTGGGAACCCGAGATAGCCGCGTGCAAGATGCGACCGAGCTAGCCGAGATGCTGGCCGAAATGAACTCGCTGACCAAGCCGTTGATCGGACGGATCAACGGCTCGGCGTTTGGAGGCGGGTTGGGGTTGATTTCGGTTTGCGACATTGCCATCGGCGTGACGACCGCCAAGTTCGCGCTGACCGAGGTCCGGCTAGGGCTGGTCCCGGCCACCATTTCGCCTTACGTGGTGGCCAAGCTAGGCGTTCCCAACTCTCGGCGGGTGATGCTCAACGGCCTGGAGATGAGCGGCGAAATGGCAGCCCGGCTGGGACTGCTCAGCGAAGCGGTGGCCCCCGAGCAACTCGACATGGCCGTGCAGCGGGAAATTGCCGCGCTGCTCCGCTGCGCGCCGGGGGCCGTGGCCCGGGCCAAGCGATTGATCGAGTTTGTGAGCTCCCACGCGCCGGCCGAGAACATCCCTTTCACCGCTCAGCAATTGGCCGACTGCTGGGAAAGCCAGGAGCTGCAAGACGGTATTGCCGCGTTTCTTAGCAAGGCCAAGCCACCCTGGCACGTCGAGCGGGGGTAGGCGCCATCTCCCTCGCCACACGCTGGCCCGCAGCGCTCGACCGCGGCACGAATAGCGCGGCTGGGCACGCTGCACGGATGCAGGTATTGGGCCGGGCAATCCGGCGGCGCACCGTCGGCCCTATTCCCCAGCGGCGGCCGGTCGAGATAATAGCTCGTTTGCCTCGCCCGCTCACGCCTCCGCCCCCCCCGCCATGGCCAAACTGACCTACAAAGACGCCGGAGTCGACCTGGAAATCTACGAGCAGTCGATGGCCCGCCTTCCGCGGCTGCTCAAACGGACCTATTCGCCGCGAGTGCTGCCGCTCGAAGGCGGGTTCGCCGGCCTGTTCCAGCTCGATTTCGACAGCCCGCTGTTCGCCCGGCGGTATCAAGACCCGGTGCTGGTCTCGTGCACAGACGGCGTGGGGACCAAGCTCAAAGTGGCCACGCTGACCGGCGTGCACAATACCGTCGGAATCGACCTGGTGGCGATGAGCGTGAACGACGCGCTCTGTTGCGGGGCCGAGCCGTTGTTCTTCTTGGACTATGTGGCCATGTCGCACGACGATCCGGAGCTTCTGGAGCAGATCGTTGAAGGGATTAGCGCCGGCTGCCTACAGGCCGACTGTGCGCTGCTGGGGGGCGAAACGGCCATCATGCCCGACATCTACGCCCGCGGGGACTATGACCTGGCGGGATTCTGCGTGGGCGTGGTCGAACGCCGGCGGGTGATCGACGGCCGCCAGATTCAACCGGACGACGCCGTGATTGGGGTGGCCAGCAGCGGCCTGCACTCCAACGGTTACAGCCTGGTTCGCAAAATTGTGTTCGAGGCCGCCGGGCTCAAGGCCGCTGACCGCGTCGAAGCGCTCGGAGCAACGGTGGGCGAGGCCCTGCTGACGCCGACGCGCATCTACGCCAAGGCGGTGCGCCAGGTGTTGGGCCACTATCGCAAAAAGAGCGTCGTTCACGGCATCGCCCATATCACCGGCGGCGGATTGCATGAAAACCTGGAGCGGATCGTGCCTGAGGGGGTGCAGGTGCGCATCGAGCGAGGCAGTTGGACCGTACCGGCCGTGTTCGGCTGGCTGGCCGGTTTGGGCGAAGTGCCGGCCGAGGAGATGGACCGTGTGTTCAACATGGGCATCGGGCTGGTGCTGGTGGTAAGCCCGTTCTACGCCGACAGCGTGCGGCATCAACTGGCCGACTGCGGACTGGAAAGTTGGTTGATCGGCCGGGCCGCGGCCGGGCCCAAGGGCGTGGTGTGGGGGTAACGTAACGAGCATCGCGAATCATGCTGGGCGACGGGGGGCGGCCATGCGAATGATTGACGAATCCACCACCCGGGCCATGGCGATTCGTGCGGCGACGATGCGGAAGTGAGCAAAGTAGCCGGGGAAGGGGAACTCCGCTGGCAATTGCCCTCGCCGCGGGGTTAGAATCGAAGGCGCACGGACGGCGCGACGAAGTTCTGGTCCTTGCCGCGAGCGTTCGTGAGCCAAGATTCGCCGCAGGCGAAAGGGAAGGTGGGCGATGCGAACCCTGACCGAATTCGAACAACAGTCGATCGCCGAACAGGCGGCCGTAGAGCAGCAGGCGTTGCAACACGTCAAACAGGCGCTGCGGGTGGCGATGGGTTGGAAGACCACCGCCGACAATCTCGAACGCAAGCTGTCTAGCGTGCGGTTCATGGCCCAGTCGCTCGAGCGACATCTAGAGCGGCAGATGGCCCTTGAGGAAGAAGGGGGCTACATGCAGGCCACCGTGGAAGAGAAGCCGCACCTGGTCGAGCGGGCCTCCGCACTGCGAGGCGATCACGAACGGTTCCGCATCATGACTCGCGAGATCATGCAGCGACTGAAAGAGGCGGCGGCCCAAGTCCAGCCTCCGGTGGATGAGTGCTGCGAGGCGCTGGCCGAGTTGTTGGCACGCATCGATCTCCACGAGCGGACCGAGCAGGCGCTGTTGCAAGAGTCGTTGATGTCCGAAGAAGGGGGTGAAGGCGGGTAGGCGTGTTTGCTGTCCGCTGCGCCGCTTGTGTCAGGCTCGCTGGCGATACACTTCCGCCAGATGCATCGTCATTTCGAGCACCAGCAGGTCGGCCCGATTGAGAACATGCCTGGCGCTGCGCCCACCTAGTCCCTGAAGCAGTTCTTCCAGCACCTGCACATGCAGGTCGAGCATCTGCGGCGCGGTGACCCCCGCTGCCGCCATCAACTCGGCCGGACGGCGCATTTCGCGCCCCAGGTGTCCACAGCCCATGATGACATAAGCCCGCAGCAAGTCGCGGTATTGACTGACAAGCTCCGCCGGTACGCACGATGGCGACCGGGTCGGTTCGAGCTGGACCGCAGCGGCCTGCAACTGTTCCACCAGTTGCCGCTGTTCCTCCAGCAACTGTTGGGCATCCTGGCGCTCGGACCGCAGTCGATGGCGCTCGGCCTGCAACAGTCGACGGTTATCACGCGCCAGTTGCTGCCGCTGTACCCCGCGGGCCAACGTCCACAGCAGATTGCGGACGGTCGTGTCGTGGACGCATAGATAGCCATCGGCGCCGACTTCGTGACACAGCGGATCGAACTCAATTCCCGCCTCCTCGCCCAACACAATCACCGGTTCGTCGTGACCGCCGGCTCGCAGCGCCTCGACCAGTTCCAAACCGTTCAAACGGCCCTCGTCGTGTCCAACCAGCACCGCGTCAAAGGGCTCGTCGCGAAGGCGGGTCAGGGCGGCCGTCGCCCCTAAGACCAGCGACAGCTCAACCTTCGTGGCGCTATCCGACTCCAGGGACTCGGCCAGCCACTGTCCCGTTTGCGCCGCCGACGCCACAAACAGCACTCGCAGCCGAGGCGGCAGGGCTGGCTGCACATAGCCCGCCGTGCGCGGCGACGCCAAGCACGCCCTCTCCAGGTCGGGCAAAGCCAACTCGCCCGAATCGTGCAAGGCAACAGGTAGGAAAGCTCGTTTCATAGCGACCAAGCGTCTAACGCCGCGGCACACGGCTTCGTCCCTGAAGCCCAGTCTTGGGCGCGGCGCGGACTGTATCCAGCGGCTCAAGCCGGGTCAATCGCAGGAGCGAATCGAATGCCGCAGCCTGCCCGGACTGCGGACCTCGCCCGGCTTCGCCGTCTTGCGTCGGGTTTGCCCCGCCGCGCGAATTGCGTAAGTTGACGGCATGACCGCCACACCGCCTTGCTCCGCCGCCAGCCACGACTTGGGTTCGCTGAACTATTTAGAACTCACGTTGCCCGAGCCCGCCTTGAACTTGGCCCTGGACGAGGCCCTGCTGGACCAGGTGGAACGCGGCGGCGCCGCGGCCGAGACGCTGCGCATTTGGGAATCGCCCCAAAGGCTGGTGGTGTTGGGGAGATCATCGCGCATCGACGAGGAGGCCGACCGTGCGGCTTGCCGGCGACTGGACGTGCCCATCCTCAGGCGCAACAGCGGCGGCGCGGCCATCGTGGCCGGTCCGGGCTGTCTCATGTACGCGGTGGCGCTCAGCTACGAGCGCCGCCCTGCGCTGCGCTCGGTCGATCAGGTCCATTGTTTCGTCTTGAACACCATCGCCGGAGGTCTGCGGACGTGGGGCGCGGACGTCAGCATTCGCGGGACGAGCGACCTGGCGCTTGGTGAGCGCAAGTTTTCCGGCAACAGCCTCCGCTGCCGGCGCAACGCCGTGTTGTACCACGGCACGCTGCTGTACGACTTCCACTTGCAGTTGGCGACCGACTGCCTTCGCACACCGCCGCGGCAACCGGAGTATCGCGCCGGCCGTGGTCACCGCGAGTTCATCGTCAATTTGCCGTTGGGACGGGAGCAGATCGTGGCGGCGGTCCGCAAGGCCTGGAACGCCGAGACGCCATTGGACCATCCCCCGTTGGCCCAGGCCGAATCGCTGGCCGCCGCACAGTATCGCCAAGACGCCTGGAACGAGCGGCACTGAGCGCGGCGGATCTTGATCGGCGCAACCGAGACGTTACGCCCGTCCGACCGGCGTCGCGCGGTGCGAGCCGGCCCCGAACATC
>CAYWTU010000180.1:0-7400 GCA_964461275.1 uncultured Pirellulales bacterium
CCAGGCGATTTGCAGCAACCAGCTTGACATCGCGCAGCACGACATGAACAACACGCCCAGTCCTGCGGCAACGAGCGCCGCACGCTGGTCGAACCAACTCGACGTGTCCATCCAATCAACCATCCCGTTGAAATCGGTTGCGGTGAGCAACAAACTGACGCCCAAGGTCGATGCCCGGGTCTGCGCCCAGCGGCCGGGAGCGATCAGCGCAATCGTGAGCCCAGCGGCAAGCACCGCGGTATGGTGGCCCGTGAGCGAAGGGTAATTGAGATAGACGAACGTCCAGTTCCAGATCGTATATCCGATCACCCACGGCTCGCCCGTCGCGTAAAGCATGTCTCGGCTGTCGCTGGCCGAATCGATCTGGGTGGATCCTTGGCCGTAGGGCAACGTCGCAATGAGCAGCATGCCGGCGACGGCGTTCAAGAGGTGGCCCGAGCCCTGCCCAAACAGGTCGAGGATCACGGCTTCGGCGATATTCACGGCGAGCAACAAGGGGATCGTGCGGCGCGCCCAGGCTCGATTGCCCAGCGGTGTAAATCGCAGCGCGGCGCCCCAGCAGACGCAAAAGAAGACCGTGTAGAACTTGAACCAGGAGAAGACGCCGAGCTGGTTGATCTCCATCCAGTACGGTGTGAGGATCAGCGGCAACAGCAGAAAAAGGCTCCAGACCGCCCAGGGGGTTGCGCGCCGCAGCGCTTCCTGCGCCACAAGCAAGAGCCCCGTCACCACCATGATTTGAAGAACTAGGTACATGGGCGCCGCCGCCCAGTTCGGGCGCAACAGTTCCCTGGGCGACAACGATCCTGCTTTGCGCAGGCGGGTCGCAGTCTGAGAAATGGGGCGCCGGCAAGGGCGAGTTGAAGAAGTTGAGCTGGTCTGACAGTGGACGCTCGCTGGCGTCTACCAAGCTCTGCGGAAACGGCCCGCGAGTGTTACGGGGCCATTACGGCGGAGGAACATAAGTCGCCGTGACAGGCGCCCTGGCCCGATGCACAACCAACCAGGATGAGCCTCTACTTCTTCGGCACACTGGCGCTGGTGAACCAGCCGATCATCATCTCGTCCCAGGTCTGTTCGCCGAACCGCACCAGCTTTGTCGGGTCGGGATTCGAGGGATTGCCCGGCGAGTTGTCAAACGTGGCGAAGCATTCTAGCCGGGTCCCCTTGGGCATCAGCTTCGGCTCGGCCAAGGCGTAGTCGATCTGCCAATTGAAGTCCCACCGCGGCACGTTTATCAGCGTTTCGCGCGTGCCGTCGGGGTAGACCGCGTCGTAGCGGAACGACTTGCCGCGCAGATGCATGTGCGGAGTCAGCGACAACAGCAGCCGATCCTGGCGGAACTTGTGCGAAGACCGGACGGGATGATCCGCGGCGCCCGGCGGAATGCCGAACACAAAGTTCACCGCCCAGCTCGATTCGACCTCCTGCTGGACCTCGCTGGCGTCGCAAAACTTCAAGCCCAGGTAGCTCAGGTCTTCCTGCGGCGTGCCGCACGGCGTGTAGTGGTTCTGAAACACGATCTTGCTGCCGGCGGGAATCTTGAGCGCCATGCCGGGCCGGCTGGCCTTGCTTGGGTTGCCCGGGGCGTACGCGCCAATCAGCGAACCTCGCAGCATGCCTTCAAACTGACTCCCCGGCTTCTGCAAGAAGACCAGAATGTGGTGCACCACGCGTCGATTGCCGGGCCGAGCCTCGCTCGCAACCACCCACTTGTCCTCCTTGAACCCGGGGTCCACCACGTAGTGCTGATAATCGACCGCACCTGTCGCCGGCACTTGGAACGGCGTGTCGCTCATCGGCAGCACGAGGTCGGGCTCCGGAATATTCCAGCCAGTGAGGTACTGGGTTGGTTCGGGCAAGTCGGCCGGGTCGCCTTCGGGACAGCCGTTTTCTACCCAGGTTCGAATCGTCGCCTTTTCCTCGGTCGTAAGCCGGGCGTCGTTGGAAAATGTTTGGTGCTTATCGTCGGCGAACCATGGGGGCATGCGGCCCTCTTCCACGACCTCCAGAATCATGTCGCCCCAGCCCAGGACGTCGGCATAGGTCAACATGGAGAAAGGCCCGATTTCCGCCGGGCGGTGGCATTCGACGCAGCGGTTCTGAAATATCCGGGCCACGTCGCGGGTGTACGTGACGCTGCTACCCGCCGACGGCGACTTTACCCGGCCGATCAAGCAGCCGGGCGCCTCGGTGCTGGCCACCGTGACTTCTTGGCCCGCGAGAAGTTCATCGAGCGCCGCGGCCAGATCGTGCCGGGTTGGCTTAGGCCGCACGACGCCTACGCCGTACTGGTCGTCAACGCGGCCGCGGTAACGCACCTTACGTTCGGCGTCGAGCACGAACACCTCAGGCGTCCGCTTGGCGGACACCGCGTCGGCCAGTTGGTTGCCCACGTCGATGAGCATCGGGAAATCGAGGCGATGTTCGGCTACGAACCGCTCTACCTCGACCGGCGCGTCTTGCAGGTTCGAATCGATCGCCAGGAACGCCACGCCGCGCTGTCGGTATTCACGTTCCAACTCAGCCAGCCTGGACGCGTAGAGCTTGGCCAACGGACACTCGACCCCGAGAAACGCCAGCACCACGACTTTCTTGTCGGCCAGTTGGTCCAGCGCAACTCGCTGCCCGCGCGAGTCGTCGAGGGAAAAATGAACCGCGCGCCCTGGCGTGATCTCCGCAGCGGCCAGTTTCGTTGGGCCAAATTTGGTGGAACTCAAAGGGACCACCAGTCCAGCTAACAGCATGACTGCGGCCTTAAAGACGCAAGGCATACGACCACGCCGATTCTGTAACCGATCCATACGGTTGGCCCTTCGCAGTTTTCTTAGTGTCCAACAAACAACCTGTTCGATTCGCTGAAATTAACGGGCGTTAGCGGTCCGTTGTCAGATTGTTTGGCTGCCTCCTAGGGAATGAACTTCACTGAATCATAACAGGACAGACCGATTCGTCCTTGAACTCGGCTGCTAGGCTGAATACTCGCCGTAACGATGATAGGTTTCAAGCCGGATGTTCCGCCGGGTGGGGACTGGGTTTCGGTGGCGCACCTGGGGGCGGCGAGTGTCCGCATTGCCATGCCACCTCCAGGGGGATAGGATGAACAGATCGGGCGTTTGGCCCGTAGAGTTGGCGGGCCTGAAGAAGCGGTAGCCGACAATGCGTACTTCGGCTGTGACGATTGCTGGTCGATTGATCGCGTGCCTGGCGGGCGCCGCATTCTGCTTTGCGCCGCTTGCGATCGGCCAGGAGCCAGACGGCGCGACGCCGGCCCTTCAATCCGATTCCGATTTGCCACCGGAGCTCGAAGATCCCGCGGCCCCGGCCGTGCCGGCCGAGGATGCCGCGCCCGCCGCCGATCCCGCCGCTGGGTCGGCGACAGAAGGGGCGGCTCCATCGCCAGAAGGAGAAGGAGAGACGACTGCGACTGCTGAAGGTGAAGCCCAGCCCGATTTGCAGACGGTGCGCGTCGTAAAGCCAACGCGTTGGACGTTGGTTCAAAACAGCGGCGCCAGTGGCAACCTGCATCAGGCCGAGGGCGAAGTTCGGGTGGATGTGACCGAGCCTGGCACGTCGTACTTCCACCTAGTTTTACAGGCGATGGAATTCAAGATTACTCAGGGACGGCGATACACCGTTACGTTCGAGGCCCGCGCCAAGCGGCCCCGTCGATTCAGCTACAACCTGTCCATGGTTCATCCCCCGTGGCATGCCTTGGGATTCACTGAGAGTGTGGAGTTGACCACACAGTGGAGCACGTACCGTGGGGAGTTCACGGCGAAGAAGTCAGACGATCAGGCCGGATTCCTGTTTCCTATCGGCGGTAGCGGCGCCGGAATCGAAGTCCGTGACCTGGCCTTGACGGAATTGGTGCGCGGCGACGCCCGAGCCGAGAAATGGAGGCTCGAAACCACGCGGCATAGCCGGGCTCGACTGGAATTCCCCGAGGAACCGCCGGGCGTGATTCGCGTTGAAATAGACAAAAAAGGTCGGTCGATATGGAACATCTGGGTCGCGACGAACGCGGATCCGCTCAAGATCTACAAGCGTTACGCCTTGCGATTTCGCGCCCGGGCCGACGAAGCCGATCGGGCCATGGCCACGGCCGTTTCGCAGTCTTACGAACCGTACCGACCGCTGGGGTTTTTTCGCCAGATTTCGCTTTCGGATGACTGGGAGGATTACCGTTTTGAATTCTCCGCTTCCGGAAACGATGAATCCGCGCGGGTGAGCTTCATGTTGGGCGACTCGTCGGTTCCGGTGGAACTCGCCGACGTCCGTTTGGAATCGCTTGACACGCAGGAGGCGGAGGGGCCTTTGCCCCCGCCCAGCCGCACTCATGCCTGGACGATTGTGGCCGCTTTTTGGGCCCTGATCGGGGCCATTCTGCTATTCAAGCGCCGGCAAGTGCGGCAATGGCTGGCCGATGTGCAGCAAGGACAGGTAGCCGCCATGGAACAGCGGCGGGCACGGGAGGAATCCCGCTCGCGGCGCTCGCTGTCGCGTCGCCGCATGTAGTACGGGCTTCGCCGAACCGCGACTGGTTTAGTTACCGCCCGTCATTCGCTCTTTGCCCAGCCACCGTTGCAGCGCCTGGGGCACAAGCACCGATCCGTCCGCTTGCTGGTAGTTTTCCAGGATGGCGATGATCGCCCGGCTGACCGCCACAGCCGTGCCGTTGAGCGTGTGGACAAACCGGGTTCCTTTTTCGGCACTGGGACGATAGCGCGTTCCTAGCCGACGGGCCTGATAGTCCGTGCAATTGGAGGTGCTGGTCACCTCGCCGTATTCGCCTCCAGCGCCGCGGCCCGGCATCCAGGCTTCCAGGTCGAACTTGCGGTAGGCCGGCCCGCCTAGATCGCCGGTGGCGGTATCGACCACGCGGTAAGGAATTCCCAGCTCGTCGAAGATTTGGCATTCCAGGCCGCACAGTTCTTGGTGCATCGATTCACTTTGTTCGGGCGTTGTGAACGCGAACATCTCGACTTTCGTGAATTGGTGAACCCGGTACAGGCCCCGGGTCGCTCGACCATGGGCCCCTGCTTCGGTGCGGAAACAGTGGCTGATGCCGGCCACCCGCAATGGCAACTGAGCTTCCTCCAGGATATCGCCGGCGAGCATCCCGCCCAGCGTGATCTCCGCCGTCGCCACCAAACTCAGGTCGGTGTCGGTCACGTTGTAAATTTGTCGCTCGGGACCGCGGGGGATGAATCCGACCCCCTCCAGAATCTCGTTGCGGGCCAAGTCGGGAGTAATCACCGGGGTAAAGCCGGCCGAAATCAGAGTCTGAACGGCGAATTGCTGAAGGGCCAGTTCCAGCAGCACCGCGTCCCCTTTGAGGAAGTAAAAGCCGTGCCCAGCCACCTTGGCGCCGGCCTCCAGGTCGATCATCCCAAGCCGCTCGCCTAACGTCACGTGGTCCAGCGGCTGGAAGTCGAATTTGGGGACAGGCGTCTTGCCGTGTCGGACCTCCAGATTCGATTGATCGTCGGCCCCTACCGGCGCGTCGGGGTGCGACATGTTGGGAATGCCGGCCAAGATTTGGTCGGCCTCGACCGTCAGGCCGTCAATTTCCGCCTGGACCTTACCGGTTTGCTCGCGCAGGCTGCGCCCTTCGGCCTTGCGGGCCTCGCGCTCGGCCTCGTCCTTGGCTTTGCCGATCGATTTGGACACCTCGTTGGCTTGCCGATTGAGCTGTTCAATCTGAACCTGCTTTTCGCGTCGGAGTCGCTCGATTTCCACAAACCGGTCGATGTCGGCCGACACGCCCCGTTGAGCGCAATTGGTTTTCACCTTGTCCGAATGATCGAGCACGAATTTTCGGTCCAACATGGCGGGGCACTTTCGGCGGACTAGGAAACGGTGGCCTCCGGCAATTGCCAGGGTTTCGTAAGTTAACGCTTTGCCAACGATGGGAAAAGATCGGCTGGTGGATGCGCCGCCAACCGCCGGATATAATGCGTCCAGCGGTTGGCGGCATGCACCCGCGAATGGTCGCCCATCCCCTGGACGTAGAGACAAGGAGCCGTGCCGTGGCCGAGCAGGCGGCGGTTGCCATCGACGACATTCAGCAGCAGGCGGCGCCGCCGCGCCGCAAGTCGCAAAAGACTCCGCCGCGGCCTAAGCGCCAGCCGCGGTACCAGGTGATTCTCTGGAACGACGACGATCACACCTATTTGTATGTGATCACGATGATGCAGAAGCTCTTCGGTCACACCTACGAAACCGGATTTCAAGTGGCCAAGGAGGTCGATTCGAGCGGCCGGGCGATTGTTTTGACCACCACGCTCGAACACGCGGAGTTGAAGCGCGACCAGATTCACGCGTTTGGCCGCGATGGTTTGATCGATAGCTGCCAAGGCAGCATGTGGGCCACCATCGAGCCCGTCCCCGGTGAGTGACGCGGTGACCAACGCCCCTTTGTTGCGAGTGGCCACGCTCGGTTGTCGCGTCAACCAATATGAAACTGAACTGGCGCGGCAAACGCTGGTCGGCGCCGGTTACCGTGACGCGGCGCCTGGCGAGTCGGCCGACGTCTGCCTGGTGAACACCTGCACCGTCACGGCCGAGGGCGACGCCAAAGGGCGCCAACTTATTCGCCAGCTTGCCGCTCGTAATCCTGGCGCCAGGTTGGTTGTCATGGGTTGCTACGCCGCCCGGGCGCCGGAAGAAGCGGCCGCCTTGCCGGGCGTGTCGGAGATTTTGACCGACAAACGCGAGTTGCCCGACTGGCTGTTGCGGATGGGCGCCACGCAGGTTCCCACGGGGCTGCGCGAGTTTCCCAATCGGCAGCGGGCTTACGTCAAAGTCCAAGATGGGTGCTTGCTGCGGTGCAGCTACTGCATCATTCCCCACGTACGGCCGCAGATGGCTAGCCGTCCGCCCGAAGACGTCGTGGCCGAAGTCCGGCGACTGACCGACCACGGCCACGGCGAGGTGGTGCTGACTGGGATTCATCTGGGCCACTACGGCGTCGATCGGAACGTCGGACTACCCAAATCGCAATGGGTTCGACTGTCGCACCTGGTGCGGCGGATCGTGGAACTGCCCGGCAGTTTTCGCGTCCGACTGTCGAGCATCGAGGGAACCGAGGTGACTCGGGAACTATTGTCCGCAATGGCCGACAATCCCCACCGGGTCTGCCCGCATTTGCATGTGGCCATGCAAAGCGGATCGGACCGCGTGTTGCGGCGGATGAAGCGCCGTTGGGGGGCCAAGCGACTCATCGACCGTTGCCTTTTGGCCCGCGAGACGCTCGATCACCCGGCCCTAACGACCGATCTGATCGTTGGTTTTCCCGGCGAGACCGACGCCGACTTTGAGGAAACCTGTCAGGCGGTTCGGCGGATAGATGGGATGAAGGCTCGTTGCTCTGGTACAAGAGACTGTAGTGTCGTGTT
>CAYWTU010000181.1:0-2875 GCA_964461275.1 uncultured Pirellulales bacterium
CTCGCCCACCAGAATCACGTCCGGGTCATGCCGCAGAATGCTGCGCAAGGACGCGGCGAATGTCAGGCCGATCTTAGGCTGCACCTGAATCTGGTTGATCCCGTCAAGTTGATATTCGACCGGGTCCTCGGTGGTGATGATCTTGATGTCATCGCTCTTGATCTGATTGAGCGCCGCGTACAACGTGGTCGTCTTGCCGCTGCCCGTCGGGCCGGTGACCAAGATGATTCCGTGCGGCAATTCAATTAGTTGCGAAAATCTCGCGAAAATGTCGTCGGCCATACCCATCCCGGACAGCGAGAAGTTCATGCGGTCCTTGTCCAGGATCCGCATCACAATCCCCTCCCCGTGCAACATCGGGATGAACGAAATCCGCAGGTCGACTTCGCGCCCGGAAACCTTGAGCTTGATCCGCCCGTCCTGCGGCAGCCGCTTCTCGGCGATGTTCAGCCGCGACATGATCTTCAGGCGCGACACAATGGCGGCCTGAAAGCGGTTGATCTCGCTGGGAGTGGGTTGCGTTTGCAGGATGCCGTCGATGCGGTAGCGAATCCGCAGCCCCTTGGCGCCCGATTCGATGTGGATGTCGCTGGCCCGGGCTTCGATCGCCTCAACCAGAATCTCGTTGACCAACCGCACGACCGACGCCTCTTGCGCCTGTTCGCTGGCCTCCGAGCCGTCGAGCTCCAGGTCTTCCAGAATCTCGACCTGGCCGTCCGTCTCTTGCCGCTGGGCGATCAGGCCGTCGATCGTCTCGGCCGCCACCCCCAGGTGCGCCTTGATCAGCTTGGCCACCTCGGCCGGACTGGCCAGCACCGGTTGAACGCGCAACCCTGTGGCCGCCGCCGCCTCGTCCAAGGCATATAAATCAAATGGCTCGGCGGTGGCCACCAACAACGCGTCGTCGCGCTGCGCCAACGGGAACAGGTTGTGCCGATGGATCAGCCGCAGCGGAAACGATTCCAGAAGCTTAATGTCGGCCGTGGCGGTCGCAGGGTCGTACAACTCCAAACCCAAGTGCTCCGCCAGCGCCCCCAGCGCCTCGTCTTCCGAAACGAACCCCAATCGAACCGCCATCTGGTCGGTGCGCAATCCCTCCTGCTGCTGTTGCTGCCGAGCCTGTTCGAGTTGCTCGAACTGCTCAGGTGTCAACAGCCCTTTGGTCAGCAGGATTTCGCCGGCTTCCATGGTGGTTTGCGGTTAGGCGGTTAGGTAGTGCCGTTAAGATGCCGAAAAAACAAACGACAGTGTCGCCGGATTTCAGCCCGCGGTTCCGGCCGCTTGCGATGGTTTGGGGCGTGCCTGCCTCGCCTCCGGACCGGCGCGGCGACCGGCCAGCGGTCGGTTCCCGGTTTCGACAAGCCCCCTGGCGATGGCAAGCGGTCGAGCACCGTTCGGTGCGGGAATGTGGGTTGGGAAGGGCCTGGGGCGGGGTGCTTGCGTCTATTCACCGCCGGTTAGCCCTTGGAACCGGCAGACCGTCGCAAGCGGTCAGTCATTATCTCACGGCATCAGGGATACCGGCAACCGGAGTACGCTGCATCCCCCCGAACGTAGGTAAAAACTTGATATGATTTACCGATAACACAGGTCCGGGGCGCGCATTTACCTGTGATTCCTGCTGCCGGATATAATCAGGTCTCCTGCCTGCTGATCATTTCCTGCCCCAGCCGCTAGCTGCGCAACACAATGACCGTGAACCGCTTAGGTCCACGCCTGGCCATGATCTCGCGCCTTACAGCCCGACAAACAACCTTCTTGGTGCGCTGGCGGCCTCTTAGGCTTCTGCTGGTTGGTTGGTGTCTGCTGGCGCTGGGCTGCGCCCAACCCGCGCCGCCTCCCGCGGCCGTCGGGAGCGCCAAGGCCAAGGCCATGCGCCAGCGGCGACTGGCTCGCTCGGCCACACCGGAGTTGGCCAAGGCAGAGCCGGTCGTTGCGGAGGGCGTGTCGGCGGCCGCCGACATCAAGCCTGGTTCGGCCCAGTCGCCCCTGCTGGCCATCTTGGACGACGCCCGCGCCGAGGAGGTCACCAGCCATCTGGCAATTCCCAACAAGGTGAATCGCTACGCCCAAAAGCTGGTGGCCCATTATGACCAGGATGGCGACGGTGTGCTGGCCTCGGCCGAATGGCAAGCGATGCGCGGCAACGCCGCCCAGGCCGACTTCAATCACGACGGCTCGATCACGCCTGCCGAACTGGCGCAGCGGATCGCCATCTACAGCCTGCGCCGTTCGCTGCGCCTAAGGGCCATGCCGCTGCGCCCGCCGGGCGAGTCCGCCACGCCGGCCGTACAGGTCGCGGACAGTGGCGGGGCGCGACCGGCGGTCGGCGCCGAGTCGGCCGTCGACGACGCCTTGCCGGCGCGAACCTATTACACGCCAAAGAGTCGCCTGCCCAGCGGCGTGGACGACTGGTTCCTGGAGACCGACGCCGACGGGGACGGTCAGATCACGATGCGCGAATTCACAGCGCACCTTTCCGAAGGCGACGTGACGCGGTTCGCATCGTTGGATCCGGACGGCGACGGCGTGGTGACGGCGGCCGAGTACGTAGACGCCAAGTCGAAGGAGCCGCAACCCGAAGCTCCGGCCGAGCCGGCGCCGATGGACGCTGGCGGCATGCCTCCGCAACCGGCGCCGATGTTCCAGCGGTAGTGGAGCCATTCGACGCAGTATGGGATAAGACAGCCCTTAGTTCGACTTTTGCACTTTTTCAGATGCTGCGAATCACGATTTTCTAGGCTAAAACAATTTCTGCCGGAGGTTTTTGCGACCCTGACAGTCGATTCAGCATCGTCGAGACCATTGAATCCTCAGGGAATCGCCGGTAACGCAGTCCGAAAAGTGCGAAAGTCGAACTTAGCAATTCGGTCGC
>CAYWTU010000181.1:2885-7384 GCA_964461275.1 uncultured Pirellulales bacterium
TTCTTTGGTCATCCACCGTTTCGGGTCATAGTAGCTTGTCCGCCGACTGGAATTCCGATTTCGGAATCGCTCAACTTGTCCCCGCGTTCAACTCGGCGTCGGATCGCAAAAGGCGAGCATCGCACCAACCCCAGCGAGACCAGTCAATTTCTCATGCAGGGACGAGACTAGAAGCGTGAATGAACGGTCTTGATTTCCCATTTGTTGGACTTCTCATTGAGCGTGGCGCAAAGAATCTTGTTCCCATCGGTCCGGACGTTCACCAACCCATAAACGAGCCCTGCAACCAAATATGTGTTGTTCAATCGCTTGGTCAACTTTGTCGGGTTCAAGTCGCCCGCTTTCGTGACAGCCACTTCAACAGCAATGTCGGCCTGAGCAGTCTGCTCGAATTCGAGCTCTCCGTCTGGAGTGGTGACCGTCGTTTTGAGAGGCCTGCCCAAGTTTATGCTTCGTGAGATTTCCGTGGAGTACACCAGCGGCGAAACCAGGTGATCTCGGTCGATGTGAAGGTAGCCGGTAGTCGCACTGGCGGCCACGATGCTGGGACGAGGGTGGTCATGCCCTTCGGCATCGCCTGATGAGATGATAGTCACTGCGGGCTGCATAGCACTGAGAAACTCATACGACACGTCATCGCTGCCGTGATGACATGCTTTGGCAACGTCACAGAGGAATTCGACTCGTTCGCCGGTGTAGTCGGCCAATAGGGCCTGTTGACTCATCGTATTCAAATCCCCCGTAAGCAGAATTCGCGAACGCCCGTAATCCAACCGAAGCAACACACTGTTCCCGTTGGTGCTCTTGCTTTCCTGGGAACCAAAACGATGCAGAACGGGCTGTCCATTGAGTTCGAATTCGACTGGAGCGAGCACCCGGAGGGCGGCTCCACCATCGCTACCGTCGAACCCAGGGACGAATCGGTCGACGTGGCTCAGTCGCTCGATTGGAGTGGGGTTGCCAGCGCGGGTCTTCGTTTTGGCGACGGACGACATGAACTTAGCCCATTCTCCCTGCAGTTTGGGCTCGGCGTCGGCTTTAAGCGCATTGAGCACGGCAGGGCGATTTCCCATGAGCTGTGTCAAGAATTTGCCATCGGAAGATTCCTCCCCTAACCATCGTTTGCCATCGGCGGGATTGGTCCACCAGGCGACTCCCGCGTGGTAGAACGCATCAACCGCAACGCTCTCTGCATCCAATTCACCCTTATTCCCAGCATCACTTTCCGCCTCTCTCTCTGCGTCCAGAAGGTCCCACAATCCACCGTAGTGATCGGCGTCGTTGTGGGATGCGATCATGGCGTCGAGATGGATCTTTCTCCCGCCATAGTGCTTCACGAACATCCAGTCGACGAAGTCGGCCGCGTTTTTTCCCGACGGTTGACTGGCGCGCTTGAAGCCGCCATCGATCATAATGTGACGACCGTCCGGGGTCCGAATCAGAATGCCGTCCCCTTGGCCCACATCGATGAAGTAGATCTCCAGCAACGACTCGTCGCCAATCGCCGAGGTCTCTACGTAGCCTGTTTTTCCGCGAGTCTTCACCTTGGTGCGCGACCCGCTCGTCGAGATCGTGTTCACACGGTCGCCCCACAAGAGATCAACAATCGCTTTGCCCCCTTGAGCGTTCAGGTAAAGGCGAGTTGTTTCATCGGCTACGTATTTGACTGCCATGGTATAGGCTCCTAGGTGTGTGATTTTGGGGCAAACATGACATCCGGCGGCAGCGTCAGCGGCATGCATCGAACGTTGTGCTGTGAATTGGACGTTGTTCCTCGGATGCTCTGTACGGCAAACTCCATTGCACGTTGACTAAATACGCCGTCGTATCGTCGGGGCGACGATCGGAGAACGAATAGCAGCGAGAGCTATCGGCCTGGGGCAGACGATTCGGGAACGGCCTGCAACTGGGCTCCTCAAGCGCTTTCCGGTTATCGTAAACGGGCCTCAGGATCGTTGTACTGCGCCAACATACGGGTAACAACCTTTTTCTACGCGCGGTTTCCAACTTCCAGAAGTTCGGTGGTCGGAGCGACTTGAAACGGCAAACGGCGCAAACGTGCGGCGAGAACCAACTTTACGCGCATAAGAAACTGACCGACGGTATCTTCCGTGATGCCCAATATGGATGCATGAACTTGGGCGAAAGATTCTGTGAGTGGCCGGAGTGTGAACAAACTCCATCGCGCCCGTCGAGAAGGCGCTAGCAATAGGAGGTTGTCAACAAGCCTAAGACAAGCCACGCTTGAGCAAGGCATAGAGTCAAGTCCGCTGCTCGGACGGACTTGTGCCGGTCCGGTGCACTCGCGCCGGACTCGCGAGCGGCGGCTCTTACCGCGAACCGCCCGAGCGGCTCCGCCGGCTACGGGTCGGCGGTTCCTTCATGATCAGTTTCATGGCCCGTTCCAGCGCCTCGGTGCTGATGTTCTCCAAGGCCAAAACACGGACCGTGTGCTGGGCGTTGCGCAAGGGAGTGTCCAGGCTGTGGGCCAATTGCTCGACCTCGTTCAAGAGCGGGCCGGGCGCCACAACAATCAACGAGTTGGTCCCTTCGTCCACGCTCAACGTCATCACCGGCCCCGAAGCGGCCGCGTTCAATTGCTCGAACACGGCCGCCTGCTCCCGCGTTAGGCCGCTGGGAACAGGAAACTGCTTGCGGGTCGAGCCGGACGTGAGCTGCGCTTGATACAGGTCGCGGATGATGGTTTCGATGTCGGTCGCCCGGGCGTGCTCGAACGCCAGCCGCTTGGTCTTGTTCGCCAACAGCGACTCCGGAACGTCGAACGTGTCCAGTGCCTCCAGCAGGCTCTCGATGGTCGCCAAATCGCTGGGGCTGGCCTTGACAATCACGGCGTTCAGCCGCTCGTCTGCGACGATCGCCACGTTGCTGAAGATCGACGGCCGCAAGGCATCCTGGCCGAACAACTTGGCCAGCGTCTGCGCCACCTGCGTGGCCTCGGCCGATTTCAGGGCAAAGACGTTGAACTCGCGCCCGCCCCGCGCCGCCTGGCCCGAAAACGTCCGCAACAGCTTTTCGAATTGGTCGAGCGCTTCGGGGTCGTCCGAGGCGATGGTAACGCTGTCGCGTCCCGGCGCCACGATGATCGGCGGGGCCTCGCCCGTGGTCGGCTGGGGCCGGCTCAAGATTGGCTCGGGCGCTGCCTGGGTCAGTTGCGGAGATTCTGTGGCAGGCGGTGCGCCGGCGTCGTCTCCGCCTCCGCCCGGCTTCTCCTGCGGCGGCGCAGGAGGCGATTCCGATGCGCCCGAAGGCCTCTCCAACGGCGGATTGGACCGCGGCTCGGACGATTGCCGCAACAGCGGCGCCACGGCCGACGGAGTCACCACGCGGACGGCGTTGGGCCGCAATTGCGGCCAGATGCGCTGAATTTCGGCCAGAGCCGCCCGCGCCCGAGCGCTCGGCAGCGACACCACGCGCAGTCGCTTTTGGCTGCCTTGGTCGACCGCCAAGCTGGTCTCACCCATTTGCAACAACAACTTCTTGATCTCGCCGAGCTGCTCCTTCGTCGCCCGCACATACAGCCGCTGTTGCTCGACGTCGGCGTCCACCCGCGGCCGGCTGCCGCTGCGATCGTTGTCGAACAAATTGCGCACGGCGAACGAGGCGGCGCGCGGATCGACTTCGCTCAGGGAAAACACCTGCACCTGGGGCGCGGACGACTGCAATCGCTCGATCGCGGCGCGGATCATAGCGTGTTCTTCGTCGCGGGCCAGCGCCGCCAGTTGGCCGCTCTTGGCGTCTTGAATCAGTCGGGCGTCGGGCATGTCGCCGCGCAGCGCGTCGAGCACATTGACCACCGTTTGCGAATCGGCTTCGCCCAGTGGATAGACCTCCAGCCGTCGCGCGGCGGCGCCCTTGGCGTCGGCGCCGTCCATGGCGTCGATGGCCTGGCGAATGACCTCCTGCTGAGCCGGCGGGGCCCAAGCCACGATACGCTGCGTGCTGGGGTCCAACGAAATGCGGACGCCGCTGCGGTTGGCAAGCATGTTGCTCAGCGCACTGTAGGCACCCTTGGGGTCCGCGGTGCGCAGTTCGTACACCTGCACCTGGGCCGCCTGGCCTTCGCCGGCGGACGATTCGAGCTGGGTCAATGCCTGGGCGATCTTTTCGTGCTCGGTGGACAATACGTTGGCCACCAAGCTGCCACTGTTGGAGTCAACGGTGATGGTGACGCTAGGCAGCAGCGAACGGACCACGGTCAGCGCTGCCGAGGGGTCGGCCGAGCGCAACGGATACGCGCGCACTTGCCGCTCCGCTCCGCGTCCACCCTCGTTGAGCCGCGCGACGATTTGGCCAACGGCGGCCTGGTCGGCAGGGCGGGCCCAAACCACCAGCCGCTGCGATTTGGGGTCCAGCGATATCCGCACCTCGGGCTTGTAGGCGTACGCCGTCGTTAACACGGTGAGCGCGTGCCACAGCTCGCCCCTCAGCACCTCCTACGCTTTTAGTCGCGGCGCTTCGCCCTCATTGACCGGCTGATC
>CAYWTU010000182.1:0-7378 GCA_964461275.1 uncultured Pirellulales bacterium
GTCGTCGGCTCGCTGACGTTCTTTACGGGTCGACCGGCGGCGCTGGCCGCCCGACAGACGCCGCATGAAACGGACGACGAGCGATTGCGGCTGCTCGATTACCCAACCTACACCTTCGCGCACGACGAGTCGCGCCAATTGCTCGACGCCGCTAAAACGGCGAACGCGACCATGAACGATCTATTGCTGCGCGACCACCTGTTGGCCATGCACCGCTGGAATGTCGAGCACGACGCCAAGCTCCGCCGCCGGAGCCTGCGGATCATGGTCCCCATCGACCTCCGCGTGCCGGGCGACGAGGCGCTCTCCTGCTGCGACGTCGTCACCATGGTCTACATCGATCGGTTTCCGGCCATCTGCCGCGATCACGACTTCATGCTCTGGCTGATTCGGTTGGAAACGGCGTTTCTCAAGCGATTCAAGTTGGGCCTGTCGTTTATTCGCGGGTTATCGCTGTACGGACTCATTCCGGGTGGTTACGAATTTTTGAGCCGGGCCAACCGTTGCTATGCCACGGCCGTGTTGAGCAACCTGGGGATCTTGTTTCGCGGCGCCCCGTTGCCCCGACGCGAGGGCAAATTGGTGGCCGGAGATTTGACGCTGGAGCGGGTGGAATCGGCGCCGCCGGTCCGCCCCTACACCGCCGCCGGGATCACCACGCTGTCGTACGGCGGACAGCTCACCATTGTGTTCAATTACGATCGCCATCACTTCGTTCCCAGCGAAGCGCAACAAATGCTCGACTGCATCGTCGAACAGTTGCGACAGACGGCGGCCGCTCAGGCCGGGATGGCGCCACCCGTTTCCAGCGGCAAGCCCGCCATGGGCTCGCCGGGCGCCACTAGCGAAGACCTTACGGTCGCGGCACGATAGACGATGGCGGACGGCGCCCTTCCAACATTGACCAAGACCCGACCACGAATGGGCCCAGGCAAATTCGCGCTATTCGCCGCGGCGCCGCTCGTGGCGCTGCTGGCGGCAGCGGAGATTGCCGCCCGCGTGACCGAATGGGCCGTGCCGCAGGTCCGCAGCCTGCCTCTCCCGGAGCAAGACGCGGGAATTCTCCTGCCGCATCCGACGTTGTTTTGGGCGCCCACGCCCAACATGCGGCGACGCTACATGGACGTCAACAACGGCTTCAAGACGAACCGCTACGGTCAAAGGTCGCCGAATTTCGAACCGGAGAAGCCAGCCCACGAGTTTCGAATTCTCTCGCTCGGCGAAAGCACGACGTTTGGGTTGAACGTCACCAACGACGAAACGTACAGCGCCCAGCTCGAAAAGCTGCTGAATCGGGACAAATCGCCGCTGAAATACCGAGTGCTCAATTGCGGCGTGCCGGCCTACACCTCGTTTCAAAGCCTGTTGTATCTCAAGACCGTGGGCGCCGCTTTCAAGCCCGATCTGGTGCTGTTCTATCATGAGGTGAACGATTATCTGCCGACGGCGCTGCGTTCCGGCGAAACCGAGCTAGGTTTGGAGCTGTCCGACCGCGAGTTGTTCGAATCGAACCGGGCTTCGCTCGAGCGACGGCTGATGGCCCATTGCGCCGCCTTCCGAGCCGTGCGCTATTGGTTCGCCCGCCGCGAGTTCGCCAAGTTTCAGCAGGGCCCGCGCGTCGATCCGTTTGCGGATATCGGGATGGCCGGCGTGCCGTTTACCGCGCGGCTGGTCGATGCGGCCGGCAAGAAGCTGGAACAGATCAACGAGAAACAGCTCCCGATCCGCGTGCGGCCCGCGGAGCGGCTGGCCAACCTGCGCGAACTGGCGGCCTTCTGCCGACAGCAGAACTTCCGGCTGGTGGTGATCCATCCGGCCTATGCCGGCAGCAAACCGCATGAATGTATCTTGACCGACTTCTGCCGCGACGAGGCAGTGGCGATGTTCGAGGCGTATCCCGTACTGCACCCCTCATTCAAACCGGGTGAACCGCCGTTCCCAGGCGACACCCGTCGAGGATTTCCTCCGGGCTACGAACTGTTTTACGACGGGATGCACCCTTTGGCCGCCGGCCATCGCCGTCTGGCCGAGGCCCTGGCCGCGTATTTGCACGACGCGGGAATGCTCGAGCGGTAAGCCTTGCGAAGGCTCGTTCCGTTGGGCTATGGATCGCCGCCCGGCGCGCTGGCGTCGAAGTCAGGCGAAGACACGCCGCTCGGTTGCAACTCGACGATTGGCAACAGTTCGTGCCCCGCGGCCGGCGCCTTCCGTGCCGGCGCGGACGGCGCAGGGGACGAGGGCGAACCAACCGCCGACTTCGGCTGCGGCCGATGCACCAACGGCCGGAGCGAGTCCAGACTCAAGAAATTGCCCATGATCGACGGATACGCCTCGCACGGCGTCCAGCACTGCGGGCACTGGTTCTCCCAAATCTCGCCCTGAACGCCTTTGGTGCGGTCCAACTTCCAGACGTTCTCCAGCCGATAGTCGTGGTCGCGTAGGCTTCCCAACGGCAGGTTGTAAATCGTGCAGGGGAACACCTGACCCCAGGAGTCAATAAAACAGCTCGACCGCAAGGCGTGACAGCGCATCGGCGTCTCGCCGGTTTGAATGTACTGGCGCACCCGAGACAGATACGCCCGCTCCAGGTACTCCACCGGATGCCAAGGCAGCCGCGTGCGCCGCCAAGCGTGCCGTTCGACTTCGTCGACCAATCGCTCGGGCGTGCCCTGGTCCAGCTCGCGGAGCTTGTTCTCGGAGTTGTCGAAGTAATGGTCCGACTCGTGCACAATGTTGATGTGGAGTTCTCGGGGGTGCAGTCCGGGCACCTCTCGCTGCGCCGCCGCCAAGGTTTGCGGGTATTTGTCGGCGTTTAGCTTGGAGAGCGTCATTCCCAGCACGACCTGCACGCCCTTCATGGCCCGCAACCGGCGAAACGTTTCCATCTGCCGCTGGTAGCCCCCTTCGACGCCGCGAATCTCGTCGTTGAGCGCCTCGTCGCCGTCCATGCTCACCGTGATCATCATCCGCGGCGGCCGAAATTTGAGAATCTCCTTCACCTGCTCGACAATTCGGTCAGTGAGGTAGCCGTTGGTGGCGAAGTGCAACAAAAGCAACTGCCGATTGTGCCGCACCAGCGACTCGCAGATGGCTGGAAAATCCTTGCGCAGCGAGACCTCGCCGCCGGTCAGATCGACCCAGGAAAAGCGGTTGGAGCGCTGAAAAAACGTGTCGATTTCCGCGGCGCTCAACTCGTCCTTGGGCTTCTTGAGCCAGATGTTGCACGTCTGGCACTTGTAGTTGCACCAATACGTGATGGCGAACGTGAGCTTAAACGGAAAGTCGGGCCGCCGTAGATTGGCGTCCACGATCCGTTTGGCCATCGTCAGGTATGCAGTTACGGCCATCGTTGACAGGAAAACCGTGTTAGGAACCCGCCGACCCGAGTAAGGCGGCGCCGCGAGGTTGGCGGCGATGCCGATGCCAGTGCCGCACGACGGCGGCCAACGCCTGCTCGACCTCGATCTGCCGCAAACACGAAAAATGATCGCATTCGGTCCGCTTCAAGTTGCTAAACGTCAAACACGGACTGCAAGGCAAGCCCAAGTATAGCACCTCGTGCTTGGCGCCACGCGGTCCGTACAACTGCGGCGTTTCCGGCCCGAACAGCGAAACGGTGGGGGTGTCGGTGGCCAAGGCTAGGTGCAACGGTCCGCTGTCGTTGGTCACCAACAGGTCCAAGTCCGAAAATAACCCCAGGAGTTGCGCCAAAGTAGTCTTGCCGCTCAGATCGAGCGCCGCCGGGCCAATGGCCCGCGCCACCGGCGCCACTTCGGCCGCCTCGCTTGGGGCGCCCACCAATACAATGCGGGCGCCCAATTCGGAAACCAACCGTTGGCCCAACGCTACGAACCGCTCGGCCGGCCACCGCCGAGCAAGCGAAATCGGGCCGGCGTTGATGTTCAGGCCAATCACCGGCTCGTCCGGCGACACGCCTAGCTGGTTCCGCCAGCCGTCGCGAAACAACTGGCCCTCGGGCGTAATCCTCAATTGCGGCGCCGGCGTCGTCACCTCGGCGCCGACCCGTTGGGCCAAATCGGCGTACACCTCGGAAATGTGAACGCCCTGGCGAAACGGCGTCTCGAGTGTGGCGTGACGAATCTTGCGGGTGCCGTAGCCGACCGTGCAGTGGGCGCCGCTCATGCTCGCCAAAATGGCGCTGAAACTGGCGTATCCCTCGAAGTTCAAGAGCAGGTCGTACCGCTCGCGACGAATGGTCCGCCACAGGCGATACACCTCCGGCAAAAACGTTCGCGAAGAAGAGACGTCGAGCGTCCAAATCTGCTCGAACAGGTCTTGCCCGTCGAACAAACGCTGGTTGCCCTTGATCGTCACCAGGTCGAGCCGGGCCGCAGGGAACCGCCGCTGCAGGGCGCGAAAGCTGGGCAGCGCTTGCACCAGGCTGCCGATGCCCCACAGTTTGACCGCCAGAATCCGGCGCACGCCGGCGGGACTGGGAACGTCCGGCAGCCGCTCGCCGCGGACCAGCATATCGAGCGCCCGATAGGCGCGACTGGCCACCAGCATGAGTGGGCCGGCCTGCCGATCGACGCGTTTCATCCAGTCGACGTCCATCGGCGCGTCCAATAGGCCAAACGATTCAGGCCGAATTCGTCAGAAGAAGAAGGTCTCCCCAGCATACCCTGAATTTGGAGGGGGGCCAAACCACGCCCTTGGCGCGCCAGGTCGGACAGCCGACGGTAACCGGGGTCAGGCAAAAACGCTACGAGGCTGCCCGCTCAACGGCGCCGCGAATCCGCTGCACGATAGCGTTCAATCCCCGCATCCGGTTCATGCCTAGCGCTTCGATCAGCCCCAAGCGATGGAGCAAATCGCTAGGCGTGGCCAGAACCTCGGCCGGTGTGGCCCCGTGGTAGGCGTCGCGCAAGAGACCCACGAAGCCTTTGACGGTGGGGGCCTCGGGAGCCACGTCGCCAAACACGGCGACCTTGCCGCCGCTCACCTCGACCCACAGAAACACCGGCGTCATGCACTCGTGGACGCGGTTTTCGTTGGCCTCCTTCAGTGCTTGATAGTGAGGCGGCAGCGGCGGCAGGCTCTCGGCGAAGTCCAGCAGCGCCTCGAGCCGTTCCCGCGGCTCGTAGTCGGCGAACTCGGCGATTGTCTCGGCTAGCTTACTTTCGGGTGGCAAAGGGAGGTCGGGCATGAGCGGAGCGCATGGCAAGGACAAGTCGCGGTCCAACGGTATCCCGCCAAGCTAGCGACTTGGGGATCGGCGGTCCAGCGGCCAGCACGCCCGGAGGCGGGTCGAGCACAAACGCGTTACCGCGCCTTGATTTCTAGCTGCCCCGCGTGCGGACCTCGAAGGCTGCCGTACACGCCGAGGATTCGCACGATGCCGCGTTGGATGCCCTCGACGTTGTGGGGCTTGTCCAACTCTTGACAGAGTTGCTGCGCGGCTTGTCCAACGGCCGGGTAACCGAACGCCTCGGCCGAGCGGACCAGTTGATCGCCGATGCGGCGAACCTCGCTCCAGTCCTGATCGTTGACCGCCGCCAGCAGCGTGTCGATCCGCAAAGGCAGGCTGTCGATGTACCGCGCAACCTTGGCGTTGTTGCCGGCCAGCTTGTCGGTGAGCTTGCTCAGATTGGGAAGATGCGGCGTCATCGGTCGTTCTCCAGGCGGGCGGCTCGGACCGTCGTCCCCGCGCGCCTAGTGAAATGTAGATTGCACCACGCGCGGTGCATGTCGCCCCAAGACGACGCCCCGGCCGCAGAACCGATACAACCGGATCGCGTCGTCACGCCTGGTCGTGGACAACGACCTACGCGGCGCGGCGCTGGGACGTCTGCCGCAGTCGGGCTTCAAACAACCGATTGACGGTCCGGTGGGCCGCTTCGCTTACCGAGCGCTCCACGAGCTCCTGCCGGCCAGCGGCATTCAATTGCTGCACGTTGTCCGTTGTCGGTACGCGGATTTCGACCAGCGTACGAGCGTGTGCCGCCAAGTAGCCCAAGGCCTCGCTAGGAGGCATCGCGATCGCTCGCTCCCAAGTCCGCTGCCACAACGGCTCGATCGTTCGATTGACCACGTCCGCGGCCAACGCGGCCACGAAAAGCGCTTGACGTCTCTGGGACCACAAAAGTGTGGGCGACAGCATGGTGGGTTCCTGGCTGGTGAGGCGGCGGGGAGAGATTCCTTTCTAAAAATCGTGCGGACGAAACGGCGCGATCAATCGACCGTCAGGGGAACCTCTGATAAGGGTTGGCGAAACCGTGCCGGCCCCGTAGGTTCCAGCCGTAGCGATTATTCCGGCCGAGCGCCCGAATGTCGGCGCTACCGCGTCCGAGCCGCCAGCCGCGCGGCAATCCGCCGGGCCAGTCGCGGCGCGTCGGAGGCCATGCCGTGAAGAAACTCACTGGCCACCGTTCGCCCGCACGGAATCCCAATGAAGAACAGCCCCGGCCACGAGCGGCTTTCGTTGCGGTCGGCCACCGGCTGGCCGCCACTGGCTCGCTCTACCTCGGCCGGCAGAAACGGCATCAGAAATCGATAGCCGGTGGCGAGCACCACCAGATCGAACTCAGTGGCCGAGCCGTCGGCGAACTCGGCCCGCTGGCCGACAAACCGCTTCAGCGGCTCGCGCACCTGGATCAGTCCAGCTTTATGAAATTGCAAGAAACCTTTGTCGGTGCCGGGGAACGAGGGCCGGTGCGTACAACGCTGGCCAAACATCCACCTCGGCAATCGCCGCGTGAGCGGATAGGTCCAAGGTCGAAGGTCGATTCCCAACACGCGAGCCCAGGAAAAACGCAGTTTTCCCTTTCGCGCGGTCAGCGACACGGTCTGGCCCGCGGCGGCGCACTGCTCGGCGATCGCCATCGCGCTGCTGGCGCCTCCCACGATCAAAATCCGCTTGTTCGCCGTCGCTGCCGCCCCCGGCCAGTGCAGCGAGTGCATCACTTGCACCGCGCCCTGGCGCTTGTTGGGAGAATCGTTTAACCCGTCGATCGTGGGTTGAGTGGGATAATCGCACATGCCACTGGCGACCACCACATGGCGATACAGGCGCGGCGTAACGTCGCCGGCGAAACGAACGACGAACCGATCGCCCAGCCGCACCACCGACGTCACCGTCTGCTCCTCGGGCGCCAGGGCGTGGTGCTCGGCGTAGCGGCACAGGTAGCGGCGATAGTCGGCAATCGTGATGTATTGCGTCGGAGAGTCGATCGGCAGGCCCGGCAGTTGCGTAAATTCGGCCGGCGAAGAGAGCGTGATGCCGCCGTCGAGTCGGCCGTAGGCGCCAGCCGGTTGGCCGTAGCGATCGACCAGGTCGACCGTCACGCCTTGCGTTTGCAAACAGGCGGCTGCCGCCAGTCCAGCTCCGACGCCGAGGCGATCCCGCCCTCGAGCACAT
>CAYWTU010000183.1:0-7375 GCA_964461275.1 uncultured Pirellulales bacterium
CGGCATCATGGGCGCCATCAGTTCGCCGCACAACATTTACTTGCTGCAGCGCGGATTGAAGACATTCGAACTGCGGATGCAGCGCCACAACGACAACGGCTTGGCCCTAGCCCGATTCCTGGAGAGCCATCCCCGCGTGGAACGAGTCTACTACCCCGGCCTGGAGTCGCACCCCTATCATGCCGTGGCACAAGCGACGATGCGCGGCTTTGGCGGGCTGGTGACGTTCTTGGTCAAAGACGCCGATTGGCGGCAAACGGCCCGCGTGGTCGACGCATTTCGGATTCCCAGGATCGCGCCCAGTTTGGGGGGCGTCGAGTCGCTGGTCGAACAACCGCTGGTCATGAGCTACTACGAAACGCCGCCAGAAGACCGGCAACGGTTTGGCATCAGCGACAACATGATTCGGCTGGCGTGCGGCATCGAAAACACCGAAGACCTGGTGGCCGACGCGGCGCAAGCGCTCGAGGCGCGCTAGCGCCGCGGCGATTCGATCCGACCGACCAAGAAACTTGAAATGTCGGTTGGCGAAGCCACTGAGGACCGAGAGAAAATTACATGCGACGCGCCGACTACCCACGCTGGCTGTTTCTTGTGGCCGCGACGTTCAATTTTGTCGTCGCTGCGACGCTGAGCTTCGCGCCTGACACGGCTTTTCCCCTGCTTGACATGCCTCGGCCGCAAGAACGACTTGCGTTGGACCTGTTCCACGGGGCTGTGGCGCTGTTTGGGCTTCAGTATCTGTGGATCGCCTTGTCGCCGCGGAACAATCGCAATCTCATCGGCTTTGGGGCGCTCGGCAAGACGGCGGTGTTTGCCATTTTGGTCTGGCATTGGCTGGCGGCGGGCGACGCCTCGGGAAAGATGGTCTTTTTGGCCAGCTTCGACCTGGCTTTCGCCGCTGCATTCCTGCACGTTCTGTGGACGCTGCGCGGCGACGATTGATTCCCGTTCTCGAAATCATCTTCCCATGCAATTCCGTACCCGCGCCATTCATGTTGGCAACGACCCCGACAACGCCACCGGCGCCGTCATCCCCCCATTGCATTTGGCCAGCACTTTCGTGCAACACGAGGCTGGCGTGTGGCGCGAGTTCGATTACACCCGCAGCGGCAACCCCACCCGCCAGGCCCTGGAAACGACGCTCGCCTCGCTCGAAGGGGGCGTCGGGGCGCTGGCGTTCTCCTCGGGCATGGCCGCCACGCACTGCGCTACCATGCTGTTGCGCGCCGGCGATCACATCGTGGCGGGCTCGGACGTCTACGGCGGCACGTATCGACTGTTGCACAAAATCGTGAATCGCGCCGGGATCCAGGCAACCTTGGCGCCAGCCTCGGACATGCTCCAGCTCGAAGCCGCCTTTACACCCCAAACCAAGCTGCTCTGGATTGAAAGCCCGGGCAATCCGCTGATGAGCGTCACCGACATTGCCGCCTGCGCGGATCTGGCGCATCGCCGAGGGGCTTTGTTGGGCGTCGACAACACCTTCGCTACGCCGGCGCTGACGCGGCCGTTGGAGCTGGGGGCCGACATCGTCATGCACTCGGCCACGAAGTACCTGGGCGGCCACAGCGACCTGTTGGGCGGCGCGCTGGTGGTCCGCGACGCGGCCCTGCGCGATCAACTTTATTTCATTCAGAACGCCACCGGCGCGGTGATGGGGCCGCTGGAATCGTTTCTGTGCTCGCGCGGCCTGAAGACGCTGGAGCTACGCGTGTTCGAACAGTGCCGCACAGCGCTACGGTTGGCTGAGCACTTGGCCGCCGATCGCCGCGTGCGACGGGTGTTGTATCCGGGACTGCCGTCGCACCCGGGGCACGACATCGCCCGGCGTCAGATGCAGGGAGGCTTTGGGGCGATGCTGAGCTTTGAAATTCTGGGAGACTTTGCATCCGCCAAACGGATGGTCGAATCGACCAAGCTGTTTCGGTTGGCCGTGAGCTTAGGAGCCGTCGAGTCGCTCATCGAGCAGCCGGCCGCCATGTCGCACGCCAGCTACGATCGGACCGACCGCCTTGCGTTCGGCATCACCGACGGGCTGATTCGGCTCAGCGTCGGCCTCGAAGCGTTCGACGACCTGCGCGACGATCTCGATCAAGCGATGGCTGCGGCGCTCGTGGTCACTTGACGGCCGCTCGCGAAGGTTTGGCAGCGACCTGCCGGGCCGCCGCGGCCCGACGCTCGGCAGCAGCCAGCGCCACGTCCGGCCGCACCAGAAGAATTAGCCGGTTCGGGTTGTCATGCGCCAGGTCGACGCCATCGTCAATCTGTCGTCGCTGCCAGCCTTCGGCCACGGCCCGCGCCAGCAACGGTCCATACGCAGACGTGGTTTCAGGGCCATTCGGCAGCCACAGAACCAATGTGTCAGGCCGCAAGTGTTCCAGCCACTCGACCGCCTCCAGCCCAACTACATTGTCCGGCAACTTGCGATGCTTCGCCCGGGCGTAGTAGCCGATTAGTCGCTCAACATCTTCGCTGAGCAGCAGGTTCAGGCCCGGCCCAAATTCGTCGGCAAGTTCGCGACCCACATGCGCCTTGAAATGGCGGCCGTCGTACCGGCTGGCAAGAGCGTCGGCAACGCCGGCGACAGCCAATACGACGAGCCAAACGGTAATTCCCACAGCACGAACGAAGCGCGAAACAGCGTTGCCGGCCACGGCCATCCGCTGGGAGCAGCCGGCCAGCCATTGAACGCTAGCCTCCAAGCCCAGCGCCGACTGCGGCAGCCAACAGTACATCGGCAACAGGAAGTAGCGCTTGTTGATCTCCTGGTACTTCCCTAAATAGACCCACACGCTGGCCAGAAGCAGGCCCGACACGATCAGAACGGGCGCCCAGTTGGGACCTGGGTCGTGGTGAGCGTTGGACCCACGGGCCATCGCCGGTCGGCGCGCAATCGCTGCCAGCAGACCGCAGCCGGCCAGGCTCAACCAAGCGGGATGCCAACCTCGAAACAACGTATGGCGGAACCCCCAGCGCATGGCCCGCAGGCTGAGGCGATGTGAGAGGTCTGCGACTGGAGGCTCATGCGTGGCAACGACGTTTGACGATCCGCCATGGCCGCGGGAGACCACGGCGGCGGGTGGCGATATCTGCCGGCCAAGCCAATGGGCGGCCGTAGCAAAGTGTTCGAACCGACCCCATTCCCATCGGTCGTGTCCGGCCAGCGGAACTAGGTTAACCGCCGCCAACAGTGCCGGACCCATGGCGACGGCCAATGTCACGCGGGCCGGCAACCTGCGCCACGCTAGGCCGGCTCGCGCCGCCACAACCCACCACCACGCCAGCGGCACGACCAACAGCCAACCCTCGAATCGCACCAGGATCGATCCGGCCAGGAGCAGACCACTGGCCGCGAACCAGCACAGGCAACCGGTGCGCGCGGCCTGCCAACCGCACCACAGCGTCGTCCACGTCAATAACCAAAAAAACGGGTCCCGAATGATCTCGGGGCTCCATTCGATGCTCTCGGGATGGCACGCATATAGCGCGCCGGCGATCCACCCAATTCGGTCGCCGCCCCATTGCCGCACTAACAGCACCAGAGGAATCACCGTGACGGTGGCGCACATCACGCTGAGCCAGCGGCCGGTGGTTTCGTAATCTCCGGTGACCTGTCGCAGCCCGGCCAGCGTCAGCGGATACAGGTTGAGTTGAAGCTCGGAAAGTCCAGCGGCGAAATCGCCGGTCCGCAGCGCCTCGGCCTTCTCGATGTAAAACACGGCGTCGGTACAGAGCACGTCGCGGCGCCACGCCATGGCCGCGCGCGGCACAAAACACGCCGCCGCCAATAGCAGCAGCCCCAACCGCCGCCGCAATGTTGCGTCGTCCGCAAAGCGCCGCCGCCCTGCGTCTACAATCCGTAACCAGATGCGCGTCACGTCGTGAACCTCCACGATCGCACACGACGCCAAAGCTTTCCCAGGCGTTGCCGGACCACTCGACGGCGAAGCTGCGCGGGCGAGAACATCTCGGTTTCCGGCAAGTCCGACAGGCGACGGCGAGTTTGCAGCGACTGCCACCGGCCAAGTGTGCTTGGGTTGGGTGCAACCCGTGCGCGCCAGTGAGGCTGTTGCCAGACCGAACGCGGGGGCCAGACCGGCTCTCCCGCGAGTAGCGCCGGCAAGTGGATCGTCGCGGGGGGCGAATTGGCGGCCAGCCCGCGACGCACCGCCAACCACAGCGGACGCGTCCATTCGGGCTGCCGGTGGCATGGCGTCTGCCCCAGCAGCACGAGGTCGAATTGCGGCAAGTGTGCCGACAGATACTCGGGCAGGAAACCAATTTCGTCGACGACCCGCCGCTCGCCGGCGCCGACCTCTTCCGGGTGCGGATGTTCGATGAAAACCCGGTCGCACGTTTGGCCCAGCGCCGCCACGAATCGACGATGCTCGGGCATCCAGTGCAACACCGACAGGCACAGCGCTGCCGCCAGGCGCGGGCCGTTGCCGACCAAATGTCCTAGCCAGCGCGGCTTGAGCCGACGGGTCAGCAAGATGACGCGTTCGGCTTCCGAAAGGCCTGCTGCGGCATACGACTCCAACATGCGGCGTTGCACGCGGGCGGAGCGCTCATCGGCCTCGGCGCTGAGCACCAGCGATCGCGGGCGGGCGGCGGCAATCTGCACGGCGAACCAGCCGAAATTGGCCCCCACGTCGAGGATCGCTCCGGCCTGTGGCAGGTGCGGCTCGATCAGGCGCCAGCGTTGCCAGCAGTCGCGCTGCCCGGCGCGGACCACGCGTCCCGCGGCGCGGACATCTTGGTAGACGCTTAGCCCCGTGAACCAGTCGTCGGGAAAGGTGGGCCCATCGGCCTCGCCGGCCCGGCGGGAGCGCCCATCCGTTACGACCCATTCGCCCTGATTCATAGCGTCGCAATGTATGCTGCCGACAAGTTTCAGGAATAGATGAGTTGTCTGCCGCCTGGACTCGCTGGATCAACTTTGCGAGATCAGCAAACTCCGCTAGTTTGCGCAGGTTTCCCAACTCGGCCCTCGGCGAACGGACCGGCGTGGGCCGATCGCGTGGATTCGGCTACGATCTTTTTGCGACGGCCGGAGCCTCGGCGGGCCGCACCAATCGCAACGGTCACCTGGGAATCTGAGCATGGATGCGACGTTTCTGCCCGCTTCACGCGTTGCGTCGCGGCGATCGTATCGAGCGCCGGTGCTTGAACGCAATTCCCCACCGTGGGCCCATCTGGTCGGCGCCGCAGGGAGCGGCATGAAGTCGCTGGCGGCCTACATGGAACAAACCGGATGGAAGCTCAGTGGGACCGATCCTCGCGCCGATTTCGATCGGCCCGCCGTGTCGAAGCGGTGGCTCTCCGCCGACGAACAGGCCCCCCTGGATTCCGATGTTGATCTGGTGGTCTACACCGCCGCCGTCGGGCCCGAGCATCCGCAGCGTCAAGCGGCCGCGCAGCTAGGCATTCCCTGCCGCAGCTATCCGCAAATGTTGGCCGAGCTGATGACCGGCCGACGGGGCTTGGCGGTGGCCGGCACGCATGGCAAATCGACCACCGCCGCCCTGTTGGCCCACTGTCTGTGGGCCGCCGGGGGCGATCCCAGCGTCGTGTTCGGCGCTCAGTGGCTCGACGGCGCACCCGGCGGACATTCCGGCCGCGACGAAACGCTGGTCGTCGAAGCGTGCGAATACAACGGCAACTTTCTGGACCTGGGGCCGCAGGCGGCCGTCGTGCTGAACGTCGAGTGGGATCACGTCGATTGCTTCGCCGGCACGAACGACGTTTTCGCAACATTTCAACGCTTCGTGCGTCAATTGCCGCCGCGCGGGTTTCTGGTGGTACACGTCGACTGCCCGCAGGCGCCGCCGACGATCAGGGCCGCCCGCTGCCCAACGATCACATTGGGGACGACGCCAGCGGCCGAATACCGATACGTACCGGTGGACGACGATGATCGCCGCAATGGGTTGCGAATCTTCCACCAGGGCTGTCTGGTGGGACAGGCGCGGTTGGCCGTGCCTGGAGTGCATCAGGCGGCATGCGCCGCGGCGGCAGCCGTCATGGCGCTGGAGTGGGGCGCCGCCTGGAGCGATGTGCGGCGGGGGCTCGAACGGTTCACCGGTCTGAGGCGACGAATGGAAATGCTGGGAACGATCGGCGACGTCGACGTTTGGGACGATTACGCCCACCATCCCACGGCGGTGGCGGCTGCGCTGGCCACCTTGCGGAAGCGCTGCGGCAAGCGCCGCCTGGTCTGCCTATTTGAGCCGCACCAGGAAGCGCGCCTGGCGGCCATGCTGGACGAATTCGCGGCCAGCCTGCACAATGCGGACCTCGTCGGCGTGGCGCCGGTGTTTCGCGCTCGCGAGAGTGGGCGCCCCTCGTCGCCCGACCTGTGCCGGCGCCTAGCGTCCGAGCTGAACCGACGCGGCACGCCGGCGACGCTGCTGCCAACGGACGCGACGGCCGGCGAGAAGTTTCATGAGCTACTGGCGCCCGGCGACGTGATGATCGCGCTGGGTGCGGGTGATGTACGAAGGTTGGTCGATGGAATTGTGGAAAGACTTGGCCGAGATCGTGCGGCCGAATGAGCCGCTGGCGCCGCACACCTGGTTTCGGCTGGGTGGGCTGGCCCAGTTTTTTGCCGAGCCGCGCAACGTCGATGAGTTGGCGGCGCTGGTGCGCCGGTCGCGCGATGAAAACCTTCCCGTGCGGCTATTGGGAGGCGGTTCGAATGTATTGGTCAACGAGCAGGGAGTCGCCGGTTTGGTGATCCATTTGGCGGCGGCCGACTTTTGCGGCGTCGAGGTGCAAAACCAAACGGTCGTCGCCGGCGCGGGCGCCAAACTAGGTCACGTCATCGCCAGTTCGGTCCGCGAAGGCTTGGCCGGGCTCGAACCGCTCGTCGGCATCCCCGGCACGGTGGGGGGCGCTCTGCGCGGCAACTCCGGCGGGCGCGGCGGCGACATCGGCCAGTGGACCACACGCGTTCGCGTCATGGACGAAGCCGGCGAAGTCTCAGAACACGACCGCGACGACCTGGAGTTCGGCTACCGGCAGAGCAGCCTCGACGACCTGGTGATCCTCTCGGCCGTTTTCCAATTGGAGACGGAAGACCCGGTGGAACTCACCAAGCGGATGCAGAAACAGTGGATCATCAAAAAGGCCGGGCAGCCGCTGGCGCATCAAAGCGCCGGCTGCATTTTCAAGAATCCCCGCGGAATGAGCGCCGGCATCTTGATTGAACAAGCCGGCCTGAAAGGGATGCGCGTGGGTGGAGCCGAAGTCAGCCCCCGACATGCGAATTTCATCGTGGCCGAGCCTGGCGCCACCCCTCAGGACGTCCTCAAGCTGATCGACATCGTTCGCCAGCGGGTTCGCGACCGCTTGGGCGTGGAACTGGAATTGG
>CAYWTU010000184.1:0-7339 GCA_964461275.1 uncultured Pirellulales bacterium
AACCTGACAACGGCACTCCAACTCCCGTTGTTTCCAGCGCAACGAGGAGGTTGTTCGTTGGACTCAAAGAGTCCCTGGCGAACGTGTCGCCTTGCTACGCGCCGTCTCGGTTCTCGGTTACCCTTAGGGCGTCTGAGGCGACCCATTCCTGGGTCGAATTCATCTGACCTTAACCTTACTTTCACACTTCTGGCGTACTCTGCCGACCGTTGGACCCGGGGCCCTTGGTTTGGCGGAGACGCAGCAATGCGGGATCAGCGACGCATGACCAAGCACCTCGTTCGTGACATGGAGCAGTTGCATCGAGACATTCTGGCCCTCTCGGCCGCCGTTGAGGAGATTATCGACAAGGCCGCTCGGGCGCTCTTGGAGGCCCGGCTGGACCTGGCCCAGGAGGTTCTGGAAGGAGACAACGCGGTCGACAAGCTGGAAGTTCACATCGAAGAGGAATGCCTGAAAATCTTGGCGCTCCATCAGCCGGTCGCTATCGACCTGCGGCGGATCGCCACGGTGCTGAAGGTGAACAACGACCTGGAGCGGATTGCCGACCTGGCCGTCAACATCGCGGAGCGAGCCATGGTTTTGGGAGTTCAGCCGTTGTTTCCCATTCCGGAGAAACTTCGGCGGATGACCGATCTGGCCACGCTGATGGTCCGTGGATCGTTGGACGCGTTTGTCAATCTCGACGCGCAGGGGGCGAGGCGAGTTTGCTCCCTGGACGACGAGGTGGACCGATTCAACCGCGAGATCATCGACGAGTTGCAGGAGACGATGCGGCGCGAACCGAACCTCATTGGCCAGGCCATGCACTGCTTTTCGGCCTCGCGGCACGTTGAGCGGATCGCCGACCATGCCACCAACATTGCCGAGGACGTGATTTATCTCGTGGAAGGCGAAATCGCCAGGCATAAGCGAGAGCTGTCTCCGCCGTGATCGTTTGTTGGGCGCCAAAATCAAGGCAAGCAATTCAGAGCAAGACGCAATGAGTAAAATCAAGATTCTAGTCGTCGAAGACGACCGTACGCTCGCGGACGTATTGAATTACAACCTGAAGCAGGCGGGCTACGATGTGACCGTCGCGTTGGATGGTCAGGAGGGGCTGCGGCAGGCGCAGATCAAAACGCCCGATGTGGTGATCCTCGACCTGATGTTGCCCATCATCGATGGTCTGGAAGTTTGTCGCCGGCTGCGAAACGACAACGCCACCAAACAAGCGCTGATCATCATGCTCACCGCCAAGAGCGAGGAATCGGACCAGGTGATCGGCTTCTCGCTGGGGGCCGACGACTATGTCACCAAGCCGTTCAGCGTTAAGGTGTTGTTGCAGCGGATTCGCGCTATGGAGCGGCGGCGGCAGACACCCGTTGAGGAAGGGCAAGTGATCGCCAGCCAGGGGATCACGATTGACCGGCGTCGACATCAAGCGTCGTTTGCCGAACAGCCGTTGCCGCTCACGCTCAGTGAATTCCGCCTCTTGGAGGTCTTGGTGCGTCAGCCAGGACGGGCCTTCACGCGAACCGATCTGATCGACGCCGCCTTGGGCGAAGATACGATGGTTCTGGAGCGAACGATCGACGTTCACATCCGCTCGTTACGCCAAAAGCTGGGCGACGGGGCCGATTTGGTGGAAACGGTCCGCGGTGTGGGATACCGTTTCCGAGACCCAATCGCCTCCCGGGCGTAGCGCCGCCCCCGGGGGCGTTAGCGGGTCAGCTCCGTTTCCGCCACGCAGCCCAAAGGCACGCGGCGCCGCACAACGCCAAGGCCAAGCCGCCAGGTTCCGGAACGCTGAGCAATCCTGCACCGGGTTTGAAGGCCAGGTCGAACGGCCCGTCGATGCCGTCGGCGTGGTCGGCAAACAGGCTCACGTTGCCGGACGAATCCAACCGCCAAATCTGGTCGGTAAGGTAGCCGGTGATGTAAAGCAGGCCATCGGGGCCGAATTCGATTTCGGCCGGGGCTAAAACGCCGTCGCTTTGATCGGCGATGATGCTCCCCACGCCGCCGGGGGTGAACTTGCGAATCTGGTTGCGCAGCAGGTCCGACACGTAAATATTCCCCCCACCGTCGATCGCCAACCCCAAGGGCGTGGCCAGGCCGTCGCCGCCGTCGGCAAAAACGCTGGCTGTGCCCGCCGAGTTGAACTTAAAAATCGTGCGGGCCAAGACGTCGGCAACGTACATGTTGCCGCTGGCGTCGAAGACCATGTCCCACGGCATCCGCAGGCCGTCGCTGCTGTCGGCAAACACCGTGCCGTCGGTCCCTAGTCCGCCGTTGTTGCTGATATCGATGATCTTGGCCGTGCTCAGGTTGCTGACAAACAGGTGGCCGTTGCTGGGTTTGATGGCCAGTCCCAAGGGGGCGATCACGTCGTCCCCTGCGTCGGCGTAAACCGTCGAACTGCCGCTGGGATCGATCTTCACGACGCGGGCCTGCCCCAGGTCGGCCATATATAGGTTGCCGGCCGAATCGTATTGTGCGGAACTAGGAAGGCGATGGCCTTGGGCCGCGCCCGCCAACGTGTGGACGGCGGTTGCGCCGTTGAAGTTGATGGCCGTGTCGTTATCGTAAGAGACGACGGTCATGTCGGACGCCGGCAATGCACTGAACTGCGTCTTCAGTTGCGTGATTGCCACGCCCCAATTGCCATCGTCCTTTTGCACCTGCTGATACGTCCAGAACGTGTTGGGGTCGACCGGATCGACCACCGTGGCGCTGTAGTCGCCCCACAGCTCATAGGGGTTGCCGGCGGTCACCGGATAGGTTCCGTCGCCGCGCTGCAAGAGCTGCGGCGCGCCAAACGTGGTGGTGCTGCCCACCGTCTGCCCCAGCACGGCGTAGCTGCTCACCGACTGCGTGGCGCTGGCGCCTTGAAACCCAATGACCACTTTTCCCGCCTGATTGACGGCGATCGACGGAAAGATATACGACTGCGTGGTGCTGGCGATCAGCCCTTCCTGCACCATTTGGTTGGTCGCCGAGTTGATCTCGACCCAGCGGACCGCGTTGCGGCCGTTTTGGCTCACCGTCTGCACACCCCAGATGCTGCCGTCGACCATCACTGGGTTGGCCGCAAAGCGCGGCGACTGCGTGTTGATCAGAGTGGGCGCCGTGGCGCCGGGAATCGGCGTGAGCTGTGGCAGGCCGTAGGCCGTGGCGTTCACCACAATGTCGCCGCCGGTGATGGTGGGGTTGGTGATCGGCCCGTTCAGGCTGTGCAGCGAGAGCTTGCCCTGGTCGGTCAGGTTGTTCGACAGCAGCCGCAGCGGCATGCCCGTATTGTCCAGATTGGTCACCGGCGCCGCGAACGTGGAAAGATACGTCCCGTTGAATAGATACAGCGGCAGCTCCTCGATCGTGGTGGCGTTGGCCACGGTCGGCGTCGGAAGGAGCAGGTCGGCCTTGGGGATCGCCACGATGGTCTGTTGCGGCGAACCGGTTTGGCCGGTGACAGGTTTGTCGAAGCCCACCATGTACACGCCGGCCTGATCGAACCCCAGGCGAGGAAAATCTTGCCACCGCGTGTCGTCGTTGTCCGAATCGATGCCGAAGGCGTGCCAGCCTTGCGTCGGATCGGAACTGTTGGAAACGGCGAATAGGAACCGGTTGGGGTTGTTGGGATTCTCGGACGAGGCGGCGTACCACCTTTGTGCAAAGGGGTCGTAAAGCACTCGCGGATTGAAGGACACGTTGCCGACCGTGATGCCCAAGTTGCCCCAGAAATCGTCGGCGTTCAGGGCCTCGGCCGGCAAGCCCGGCAGCGGCGACTGCAAGCGGCCGTCCGCCTTACTGTAAACCGCGAATCGCCCATCGGAGAATTCAATGAAGTGGTTCGGCCCCACCGCGCCGTGGGCGTCGGATTTGGGAAAGAACGATTCGTATTTCGTGTTGCCCGTGAAATTGAGCCCTACTTGAAACGATTGGGCTTGGCACCAAGGCGAGCTCAGAGCCGTGCACGCCAGAAACAGCAAAGTTACGCGCACAGTTCTCAAGGGCGACTCCAAACTTTCAAGGGTCAACCGGATACTAAGCAACCGCGCAAGCGGATGGCCTGCGCTTGCGGCCAATTGCGTGGATTCAAATTTTTTTGATGTGGTTACAGTGAACTAAATTGCGGCAAATTGGTACTCCACTTTCTGGGGGCAGGGCAGCCCTCTGCGGGGCACCGACACCATTTGGTCGAAAGGGGGTGAGCCGGCTATCCCACGTCGGGCCCACAGCGACGAAGTACTCGAACGACTTATGCCGGCTCGGCGGCTAGTACCAGGCAGGCCGCAATCGCCAGAGCTGCTGTCTCGACTCGTAGAACCCGCGAGCCCAAACCGACGAGTTCCCAATCGGCCGCCTGAATTTGGGTGCATTCCTCACCTGTGAATCCTCCCTCCGGCCCCACCGCGACGACGGCGGCTTGGTGCTCGCCAAGCCTGGCGATGCGTTCGACCAGCGATTTTATAGTCATTGTCGCGCCAGGGTGTGCCGCCACGCCGCAGCCAATTTCTTCATCCATCGAGGACTTCAGCAACTGGCCGACATCAAGCGGCGGCGAAATCTGCATCAGCCGGTTGCGACCGCATTGCTTGCAGGCTTCGATCACGGTACGGCGCAAGCGCTCCAGCGTTGCATCGGTTGGCTGGGCAACGCCCCGCGCGGTGACTAGCGGAATGAGTCGCTCGACACCGAGCTCCGTTGCCTTTTCCACCAGCCAGCGCTGGCGATCACCCTTGGGCAGCGACACGGCCAGCACCAGCCTGCGGCGCGGCGCTTGCTCGAAGGGCAGCGGCTCTAACACGTCAAGGGCGACGTGGTCCTTGCCGACCCGGGCTACCCGAGCCCGATAGGCGTCCCCGCGCCCGTCGAACAACGTCACTTCCAACCCCGGCTGCGCCCGCAGGACTTGCCCCAGGTGACGCGCCTCTGGGCCACGCAGCACCGCCGTGGAAGATTGAGGCAAGTCGGCAAGGAAGAATCGATCGGGCATTTTGGGGAGTTCGGCAAGGCTGTGGCGGACGGTTGGACGAGACCGGCTCACGTTCAAGCGAGAAATTCAACGCGGTCGATTATAGCGATCAGACCGGACTTTCTCCGGACTTCAGCAACGGCTGCGCGCCGACGCACACTCACCCACCCGGTCGTGCCATGTCTCTCAGCCATTGGGGGTTCACTCAGCCACCGTTCCCCGCCCAGGTCGGCGTGCGGCAATTCTTCCGCAGCCCAACGCACGTCGAAGCGCTGGCCCGGTTGAACTACCTGGTCGACGGGCGGCATCGGCTGGGACTGCTGCTAGGCGAGGAAGGGCTGGGAAAGACGTTGTTGGGGCAGGTACTGGCCGCCGAAGGCCGCGGACGCAGTGTCGCAGCACAATTGAGTGCAGCCGGCGCCGATGTCCGCGAACTATTTTGGCAAGTCGCGTCACAATGGCAGCTCAACCCGCCGCTCGACGCGTCAATGTTTTGGTTGCGGCGACGGCTGGGCGATGCGATCGTCGAGCTCCGCTATCAGCGTCTGACGGGCCTGATTTGGATCGACGACGCCACACAGGCCTCAGCCGAGCTGCGCGGCGAGGTGCTTCGCCTGGCCAGCGGCATCCTGCCGGCAGAGGCCGGGCTGACGATCGTCTTGGCCAGCGATTTTCAGGGACTGGCTCGGTACGAACGACGGTTGACCGAGCTGGTCCACCTTCGAGTGGAGTTGGCCCCCTGGGACGAGGCGACGGTGACCGAGTTCGTGGAACACGCTCTAGCCGACGTCGGTCGCTGCGAACCAGCGTTCGACTCCGACGCCCTTCAGCGGCTGGCGGAACTGTCGCAGGGCATACCACGTCGCGTGGCCAAGCTGGCCGAGTTGTCGCTGTTGGCCGCTGCCGCCGCCGAAGCCCCGTTGGTTGACGCCGCGACGGTTGAGCAGGTCTATGAGGAACTACTGGGCCAAGACCTACCGTTGGCCAACTTCTAGCCTCAACCTGGCCTACTGGCGTCCCGTAGGTTTCTGTGTTGCTTTGCTTGCCTCCGTTGTTGTCCGGAACTAGGCTGAGAGTCTCGCCATTTCGGAACAGACAACACTTTGAAGCAGGCAACTCATGGCTCCGTCTCGATTGCGCCGGCGCGCGCGCGGCGCTCCCCTGCGTTTCCCCCGCCGACTCCTTGGCGAACGATTGGAAGAACGACGTTTGCTGGCCGTGACAGTAGGCGGCAATACGTCGCCCACGATGGTATTCGTCGCCGATCAGCAGGCCACGGTCGGACAGGAACTGGCGCTGACGTTCGCCGCGACCGATCCGAATGGCGACACGATCGGATTCGCGCTCGACCCCGATGAAACCCCCTCCGGCGCCACGGTCGACCGGCAGTCCGGCGAGTTCCGCTGGACGCCCAGCGCCGAGGGAATCTTTCGATTCGTCGCGCTGGCGATCGACCAGGGGGCGCGGCCGCTGATGGACGCGCAGGTGTTTCGCGTTACGGTTTCACCGCAGCCGGCGAACCAACCGCCAGAGATCGCCGCGCCCGCCGCCGCAACCGCCAATGAAGACGTCCCGCTGGCGTTTACCAGTGCGAATGCGATCATCCTTGCGGACCCCGACGCGGCGAGCGGCGACCTTGAAGTCACTTTGGCCGCGACCAATGGCGACCTGTCCTTTTCCAACACCACGGGCCTGACGTTCAGCGCCGGGACGGGGTCGCACGACGCCACGATGACGTTCCGCGGCACGCTGGCCGCCGTCAATGGGGCGCTGGGCGGTTTGACCTACTTGCCGGCGCTGAACTACCACGGCCCCGCTATGATGAGCATCGCCGTTAGCGATCTGGGGAACACCGGATCGGGCGGCGCCCTCAGCGACAGCGGCCAAATTGAGATCACGGTCAATGCCGTTAACGACGCGCCAACCTTTACGAAAGGACCCGATATTGTCATGGCGGAGGACAGCCCCGCCGACTCGATTCCTTGGGCCACCGTCATCAGCCCCGGACCCGTGGACGAGGCAGGGCAAAGCGTGACTTTTTTGGTTCAGGCGGACCGCCCTGAATTGTTCTTGGTGCAGCCGACGGTGGCCCCGGACGGAACGCTGAGCTTTACGCCGGCGCCCAATGCCTATGGCGAGGCCAACATTTCGGTCGTCGCCCAAGACGACGGCGGCACAGACAACGGCGGCGTCAGCACATCGACTCCGCAAGTTTTCACATTCACCTTACTTGCGGTCAACGACCGGCCAGTACTGCCCCCCTTGGCCGACCGGACCGGCAATGTGAACAGCCCGCTCAACTTCGTTGTCGTCGCCGCCGATCAAGACAACGACACGCAAAGCTACCTGGTGATTGTCGATTCACAGCCTGTCGGCGGAAAC
>CAYWTU010000185.1:0-7314 GCA_964461275.1 uncultured Pirellulales bacterium
TGGGCAACGCCTTAGGCAATACGGCGGCGGGCGCCATCATTGGCGCCGGCGCCGGCACGCTAGCCGGGGCGGCCGTCGGTTCCGGCATGGACAATATCGAAGCTAAGAACCGCGCTCTGATCGAGTCGCGGCTGGGCCATGCCCTGCCGCCGGGCAATGTGACCACCAGCGACGTCATCGCCATGTCACAGGCTCAGGTCGAACCCGAGGTAATCGCCGAGCACATCCGACTCAACGGCATGGTGGCGCCTCCCACGGCCGCGGACCTGATCTACCTAAAGGAACAGGGGGTCAGTCCGGTTGTAGTCCGGGCAATGCAGCAGCCGCCTGTCCAGCCGGCGGCGTACAACGCGCCGGGTGGACCTGCCGTCATCGAGCGACATTACTATGGCGACCCTTGTCCGCCGTACGTCTATTACGGCGGCGCCTACTGCCATCCCCGCCCGGCGGTGGGCTGGGGACTATCGGTGAGCAATGGCGGCTGCTGGTAGGCGGTTCGCGCCCGCGGTTGGCGGTCGTTCTTCTCCCGCGGGTGATTGACCGCGGACGTGTTCGGCGTATTCAATATGGGGCACGCTATTGGCCGCGCCCGGTGTTTTCTCGTTTGTGCTCTCCGCTTGTCGAAGCCATGGTCCCAAGTTGATTTCACCATCCGTCTATCTGCTGGCCACGCTCGACACGAAAGGGCACGAAGCGGCGCTGGTGCGCGACGTGCTGGCGGCGGCCGGAGTCGCCTGTCGGGTGATCGACACCGGGTGCGTAGGCCAGCCGCAGATCGCCGCCGACATATCCCGCGAGGAATTCTTCCAAGCGGGTGGCGTGTCGCTGGTCGAATTGCAACATGTGGCCGACCGCGGCCGGGCGGTTGCGGCCGCGGCCGAAAGCGCCGCCAAGTTGCTGCCCGATCTGCATGCGCAAAAGGCCGTGGCGGGCGTATTGGGCATCGGCGGTTCGGCAGGCACGACTATCGGCACGGCGGCCATGCGGGCGCTCCCGCTGGGCATTCCCAAGCTGATGGTCAGCACGCTGGCCTCCGGCCAGATGCGTCACTACGTCGGCGACAAAGACATTCTGATGCTCAATGCCGTGGTGGACATTTCCGGCATCAACCGCATCAGCCGATTGGTGCTCGTGAATGCGGCGCGGGCGATGGCGGGCATGGTGCAATGCGCCGGTGCGCAGATGGCTGAGTCGGCCGCCGACAGGCCGCTGGTGGCCGCTACCATGTTCGGCGTGACAACGCCTTGCGTCGAAGAGGCGCGGCGCGTGCTAGGCGACGCTGGCTATGAAGTGCTGGTGTTTCACGCCACCGGCAACGGCGGCCAAGCGATGGAGTCGCTGATTCGCGACGGGCTTGTTTCTGGCGTGCTGGACATCACCACGACTGAGCTGGCCGACGAACTGGTTGGCGGAGTGCTGTCGGCGGGGCCCACGCGGTTGACCGCCGCGGCCGAATGCGGCGTCCCTCAGGTGGTGTCGGTCGGGGCGCTGGACATGGTGAACTTTCACGCCCCCGAGACGATTCCTTCCCGGTTCGCCGAGCGGAAGTTTTACAAACACAATCCGTCGGTCACACTGATGCGGACCACACCCGCGGAAAACGCCATGCTGGGCGACGAAATCGGTCGCAAGGTGTCCGCTTCGCGCGGGCCGGCGGCGGTGCTGTTGCCGTTGCAGGGGGTCTCGGCCATTGACCGCCAAGGACAGCCCTTTGACGATCCCGTGGCCCGACAGTCGCTCTTTGGCGGGGTCAAATCCAGCCTCCACGGCGTGGAACTTGTCGAACTTGACGCGCATATCAACGACGCCGCGTTTGCCCGGGCGGCGGCCGGCAAACTGCTGGAGCTGATGGCCAAGCGGAGGTGAGCCAATCTTGAGCAGGCGCTGGCACGGCCCAGTCGCAGCGATCTTGGGCACCCTTACGCCAGTGAAACGTTATGAAAACAGCTTTACGCACCGTCCTGGGAATCGTTTGCGGACTCATGCTAGCGCTCGCGCTAGTCGTCGCGGTAGAGTTGTTCAGCTCCGTCGTTCACCCGTTCCCGGAAGGCTTCGGAGGAACGAAGGATGAAATCTGCAAGCATGTGGAAAAGTACCCAGGCTGGGTGCTGGCGACAGTCGTTCCAATGTGGGCCATGACGGCCTGTTGCGGTACATGGTTGGCGCGACGAATTGGCAAGGGCATTGCTGCCACCACGGTTGGCCTCTTGCTGGCGGCCTCGGTCGCGTGGAACGTCTACATGCTTCCCTACCCGGCGTGGTTCAAAATCGCCTGCCTGATCGCGGTCCCCGTGGCGGTCGTTGTGGGAATCGGGCGCAAGCCCTACGCTGGATCGGCAAACTAAGCACCAGCAGGAACCCCAAATGGCTCTTTTTTCGCGAACCGAAATCCTCAACCGTCTTCGCGCCAAAGTGGCGGCCGGCCAGCCGATTGTCGGCGGCGGCGCCGGTACCGGCATCACCGCCAAGATGTCCGAGGCCGGCGGCATCGACCTGTTGGTGATCTACAACTCGGGCCGGTTTCGCATGGGCGGCCGCGGCTCGCTGTCGGGCATGATGCCCTATGGCGACGCCAACGCCATAGTGATGGACATGGCCCGCGAAGTGATTCCAGTGGTCACGCGGACGCCCGTGCTTGCCGGCGTGTGTGGAACCGATCCGTTCCGGGTCATGAAGCTATTTCTGAAGGAGGTGGACGCCGCCGGGTTTTCGGGCGTGCAGAACTTCCCTACGGTCGGTCTGATCGATGGCACGTTTCGCGCCAACTTGGAAGAGACGGAAATGGGCTTTGGCCTGGAGGTGGACATGATCCGCACGGCACATGAGTTGGGGCTGCTCACTACGCCGTATTGTTTCAACCCCGACGAGGCGACCGCCATGGCCAAGGCCGGCGCCGACATTTTGATTCCGCACATGGGCCTGACCACCAAGGGGAGCATCGGCGCCCAGACGGCGCTGACGCTCGACGAATCGGCCCGGCGGGTGCAAGCGATGCACGACGCGGCCAAACGGGTCAACCCGGATATTTTGGTGTTGTGCCACGGCGGCCCGATCGCCGAGCCGGCCGATGCGCAGTACATCCTGGACCACACACAGGGGATCGTCGGCTTTTACGGCGCCAGTTCGATGGAGCGATTGCCGGTCGAGCCCGCTATCAGCGGCCGGGTTCGCGAGTTCTGTGCGCTGAGGTTCCGGTCGTAGCTGTCGGCGGGTCAGCCAACGGTTGGCGCTGCCGAAAAACCCAAAAAGCGCTCGCACCATCGGGCGGTCTGCAGCAATTCTTCGTCGCGTCCGTAGCGGCCAATGAGCTGCAACCCAACGGGCAGACCGTCGATGGCGAGCCCACACGGCAGCGTCACCGCTGGCATTCCAGCGTAGCTCCAGGGCGACTGGTAGCTGGGATCGCCCGTGGAATCGGCCCCCGGCGCCACTCCGGTAACAGCCGGCATCAGCAGCGCGTCGAAACCCTCCAGGAGCGCTTCGGCCTGTTGGCGAAACTCCGCCTGACGATGTACCGCCAGTGCATAGTCGAGCACGTCCGAGGTGCGGCCCTCGTCCATCAGCGAAGCGATCTTCGCTCCATAGGCGTCGCGCTGGGCCGGGAACCACGGATGGTGATATGCCGCCGCCTCGGTCGCCATCACAACCCGGTGACGCCGCACCACGTCGTTCATGTCGACGGCCAGCGACACCGGCTCGACGACGGCGCCGGCCGCTTGCAAATGGCGCACGGCGCCGGCCACTGTGTCGCGCACGTCGGGCGTCGCGCGGTCATAAAACCAGCCGTGTAGCCACGCCAGGCGCGGGAGACGCTGGCGCTCGACCGGCGAATCGTCCTGGAAGGCCGCTGCGGCCAACAGGGCGCCCTGGCCGCTTAGAACGCCGCTCAGAATTCTCAGGTCTGCCGCGCACCGGGCAATGGGCCCAGGATGGTCCATGTGCCAGGCCAAAGGAACGAAACCGGTTGCGTCCAGCGCGCCGTAGCTGGGTTTGAACCCGCAGACGCCGCAGTACGCGGCGGGGCGGATGATCGATCCGCCGGTCTGCGAGCCCATGGCCGCCACGCACATTCCGACGGCGGTGGCCGCCGCCGAGCCGCTGCTCGAGCCGCCTGGGGTTCGTTCCAGATTCCAGGGGTTGCGCGTCACGGGTGGATCGAACGAGGCGAATTGCGTGGTGACGGTCTTGCCGAGAAGAATTGCCCCGGCGTCGCGCAGTCGCCCGACCAGCGGGGCATCGGCGTCGGCAATGTGCCCCGCGCGCAGCGATGAGCCGGCCAGCGTGGGCCAGCCGGCCACGTCGATGATGTCCTTGATGCCCAGCGGTATGCCGTGCAACGGGCCATGCCAGCGCCCGTGCGCCGCGTCGGCGTCGAGCAGCGCCGCCCGCTGCCGGGCGCCGCTTTCGTCGACCAAGACCCAGGCCCGCACCTGGGGCTCCAGCCGCGAAATTCGGTCCAAGCACGTCTCGACCAATTCCCCGGCGCATGTTTCCCCACGGCGCAATTGCGGCCCTAGCGTGGCGATCGTCCAATCCTGTGCCATAACGTGTACCTATTGGAAAGTGATACTGAGCCTAACCAACAACCTGTTCGATTCGCGGAAAACAACGGGAATTATGGGGCGGTTGCAAGATTGTTGGGCAGCACCTTTGCGTACGACTTTTGCCGAGCTCCACTTCGCCTTGCCAGACCGAGTCAATATCACGACGATGGAGAACGCCCGAACGCAGGGCGCCGTTGGTTCGCCTGCCGTACAAGGAGTTCTACCCCAATGCCCCGCCGCAATCGACAGTTCCTCGTTCTGGCCGTGCTCGTGTCCGTGGTGTGCTACCAGCGGGCCGGTCACGCCCAGCGCGACCGATACGGCCGGATGGTGGTGCAGGCCTGGGGCGAGGTGCAGCAAAGTTATCTCGAACCGACCGATCCGGAACAACTGTTTGAAGGCGCCATGCAGGGGCTGATGAACCGCTTGGACGACTACAGCGAGTACGTGGATGAGACGAGCTTCACGGACTTGCGTCAAACCCTGGACCAACAATTCGGCGGCGTCGGCATACAGTTGGCCCTCGACGACGAAACCCGCGACTTGACCGTGATTTCGCCCTTGTTGGGCACTCCCGCGTTCGACGCCGGCGTTCGAGCTCAGGACCGCATTCTAGAAATCAACGGCGAAAGCACCGAGGGATTCCGGCTGGAGGACGCGATGCGCCGACTCCGCGGCCGGCCGGGCGAGTCCGTGAAGATCAAGATTCTGCATCCCGGCCAGGAACAAGCGGTGGAAATGGAGTTGGTGCGGGCGGTGATCCATACCGAAACGGTGCAAGGCGACGCGCGCCTGCCCGACGGGCACTGGAGTTTCTGGCTGGAAGGCGCCGACGGGTTGGGCTACGCACGGATTGGCCCGATGTTCAGCGAACGAACCGGCCAAGAGTTGGCCGACGCGATTGACTGGCTGCAGAATCGGGATGCCCGGGGGATGATTCTCGATTTGCGCAACAATCCTGGTGGGTTGTTGGAGGCGGCCGTCGAAGTATGCAGCCTGTTCGTGCCGTCGGGCGTCATCGTCAGCACCCGCGGCCGCAATGGGGAAACTGTAGAATTGTACGAGGCGACCGGGCAACTCGTTGCGCCCGACCTGCCCCTGGTACTGCTGGTGAATCAGTATTCCGCCAGCGCAAGCGAGATTGTCAGCGCCTGTTTGCAAGACTTTGGCCGGGCGAAAGTGGTGGGCAAGCGAACCTACGGCAAGGGGAGCGTGCAGGAGTTGATTCGGCTGGGCGACGGCAGGCGGGCCCTACGACTGACCACGGCCAGCTACTGGCGTCCCAGCGGAAAGAACATCCATCGCACGCGGCAAAGCAAGGACGAGGACGCCTGGGGAGTGCTGCCCGACGACGGTTGCGCGGTGGACCTGGAAGGCGAAGACCTGGAGCGCGCGTTACGGCAGCGTCGCCAGCGCGATGTGCTCCGCCCCGCAACCGAGTTGCCCACAGCGGCCGACTTGTTGGCGCTTGACACCCAACTCAGGCGGGCGATCGAGGTATTGCAGGAGTCGATTCAGGAGCGGACCGCTGCCGTAGATACGCAAGCGCCCGAGGCCGACGTAACGCCATGAATGCCGCAGCGTTGTCCAACGTCATGCCGTTTCCGCCGCCTGCGAGCCGGCTATTCCGGGTCGGCCAGTTCGATTTGCACCGCCGCGATGGTATGCCGCTTGTTCATAAACGCCTCGACCACTTCGGGGTCGAAATGCTTGCCGGCTTCTTCGACAATAATCTGACAGCACCGCTCGAAGGGAAATGCCGGCTTGTACGGCCGCTTGCTGGCCAAGGCGTCGAACACGTCGGCCACGGCGGTGATCCGGCCTTCTAGAGGAATGTCGTAGGCCGCCAACCCCAATGGATAGCCGTTGCCGTCCCAGCGTTCGTGGTGCGTGAGCGCGATTCGCGAGGCCATCATGATCAGCGGGCTCTTGGAGGCGGACAAGATGCTCTGCCCGGCCGCCGTGTGCCGACGCATCGCCTCAGCCTCGGCCGCGGCCATCGGTTCGATGATCCGCTTGCCGAACAACACATGGCGCTGCATGCGCTCGAAATCCTCGGGCGTCAATTTGCCGGGGTGGCGGAGAATTTCGTCGGGAATGGCGATCTTGCCGATGTCGTGCAACTGGGCGGCCTGTTCGAGCATCTCAACGAACTCGTCCGGGCACTTCATGGCCCGGGCGATGATGCCGGCGTAGCGGCCCACCCGCATGACGTGGTGTCCGGTGTCGGTGTCGCGAAATTCACCGGCCCGGGCCAGGCAGAGCACCAATTCGCGCCGCGAGGCCTCAAGGTCGGCAGTCCGTTCCTTGACCGCCTGCTCCAAGGACTTGGCGTAATGGTGAATCTGATCGTGGTATTTCTTGGCGGTCAGCGCGTTGCGGACGCGGGGCTCGAGTTCGCTGGGGTCGATCGGCTTGGCCAGAAAGTCGGTGGCGCCCAATTCCAACACGGCCAGCCGCGTCTCGCGATCGCAGGCCGCGGTAAGCACCAAGATTGGCATGTGGGTCAGCCTGGCGTCTTGGCGAATCGCGCGCAGAATGTCGAACCCGCTCACCACCGGCATCATGATGTCGAGCAACAAGACGTCAGGGATTTCGGTGCGAATGCTGTCGACGACCTGTGCCGGATCGGTGATGCCGTACACCTGTTGATAGCCGAACTGCCGCAGATACTTTTGCACCACGCGAATGTTCAATGGTTCGTCGTCCACGACCATGATCCGGGCGTTTCTCAAATCGTCGCTGCCGGCCGACGCGCCCTGAGCGTCGT
>CAYWTU010000186.1:0-7301 GCA_964461275.1 uncultured Pirellulales bacterium
GGGTTGCCCGACCACATCGTACCAGGAAAGAATGGAGCGCTCTTCGAAACGGGAAATGCCGAAGACCTGGCGCGAAGCTTGGAGTCGCTGCTTGGCTGGCCCGGCGGTCGCGAGGAGTGGGCGCGGCGAGCGCGAGAATCGGTGGACGCCTTCCGCTGGTCGCAGGTTGCTGCGGCCCATCTGGAATTGATGCAAGAGGCGGTCGCCGGCCGCGGTCGCCGGCCAGGCGTTTCGCGTCCATACCTTTTGCGATGGTGGTGGCCAAAGAGTTGGCGCCCAACGTCACGGGCCGCGGTCGCATCTAAAACAACCTAACATGGGCCCTCTAACTCCCGTTGATTCCAGCGTACCAAGGAGGTTGTTTGTTGGACTCTAAAGGACCGCAAAACAACCTAACAAGGGCCCTCTAACTCCCGTTGATTCCAGCGTACCAAGGAGGTTGTTTCTTGGACTCTAAATCATTCGTCGATCCGAGATGAGTGTACAGCTCTCGGTCATCATACCTGCCCTAAACGAGGCGGCCACGATCCAGCGGGCGGTGGCCTCGGCGCAGGCGCTGGGCGCGCTAGACGTGATTGTCGTCGATGGCGGCAGCGGGGACGACACGGCGCCATTGGCGCGGCAGGCCGGTGCAACGGTCGAGGTGAGCGCCCAGGGGCGCGCCGTCCAGCAAAACCATGGCGCGAACCAGGCACGCGGCGGCGTGCTGTTGTTCTTACACGCCGACAACTGGCTGCCGCCCGAGGCGGCCGCACAAGTTGCCGCCGCCCTGGCCGATCAGCGCGTGGTGTGCGGAGCGTTTCGTCAACAGATTGAGGCCGACGGTTTTACGTTTCGTTGTTTGGAATGGGGCAACGCGTGGCGCGCCCGCTGGCTGGGGTTGCCTTACGGCGATCAGGCGATTTTCGTGCGCCGCGCCGACTTCGAGGCCTGCGGCGGGTTTCCCGCGACGCCGATCTTGGAAGAGGTATATCTCATGCGACGGCTGCGCGGTCGGGGCAGGTTGGCGCTGCTCCCCGGTCCGCTGTACGTCAGTGCGCGGCGCTGGCGCCGTCGCGGCATCGCAAGGCAGACAATGCGCAATTGGCGGATACTGCTCATGGCGGCGCTGGGCGCGTCGCCCCAGCGGTTGGCGCGGCTGTATCCGGCCGATCGCTAGGCCCTCGTCCTCCGCCCCGCGGAATTCCGCACTCACCACAGGTAGAGACCTGCCATACAGGACCTTCAGAAGCTATAAGGGTGTCGTTGAGCGGCGCACTTCCTACGGCGACTCATGGCAACGCACTGGCCGCGAAACGCACCGTGAACTTCAATTACGGTGCGTTTCGCGACGAAATGACGAATCGACGTGGTCGCCCGCCTGCGTCGCTCAACAGAACCCTACCTCGATTTGTTGCACCGATGATTGTTCAACTGCCGATGATCCGTGCACTGGCCATTGTTGCCTGCAGCCTTTCTTTCTTGGAGGCCAAAGCCGCCGCCGCCGACCTGCCCGAAATTGTGCCGCTGGACGGCCCGGCGTTTCGCGGACTGTTGCACGCGGCCAATCCCGCTGGGCAGTGTGAATTCGCCAATCCCAACGAAGTGCGGAGGTTGACTTGGGATGAGTTGGCGTCGTTTGGCGCACCGGTCGAGCCCCGGCGAGGAAGTCTGGCGGCCTTGGCCGACGGGTCGCTGATCGTGGGCGAAGTGCAGGGAGTTCGCGACGATCTGCTGGTGATGCAGAACGACGATTTGGGCGAGTTGCTCATTCCCCTGGAGCGCGTGGCCGGCCTGGTCCTTCGCTTGCCATCGCTGGCGCGAAGGCGTGACGCGCTGATCGATCGGGTGCTGTTCTCCGCCGGCCAGGCCGATCGACTCATCATGGAAAACGGCGACGAGCTGGAGGGCCGTTTTCGCGCCCTGGAGCCGCGGGTGGTCCGCTTCGATGCACCGGTCGGCCCGGTCGAATCAACGCTCGACTCCGTGGCGGCGATCCTTTTCGATCCCGCGCTCGCCGCTCAGCACAAGCGTCCCGACCAATACATCCAGGTCGGCCTTCGCGACGGCAGCTTGTTGGCGTGCGAAAGCTTCACTCAATCCGATCTTTTGGCGACCGTTCACGTGGCCGGCTGTCCGGCGTGGCAGGTGGAGCGTCGGGCGGTGGAATATTTGGCGCCGCACGGCCGCCGGGCGGTGTATTTGTCGCAGCTGGAACCGGTCAGCTATCGCCACGTTCCGTTTCTCGAGTTGACTTGGAACCATCGGCTGGACCGTAGCGTAGGCGGGTCATGGCTTAGGGCGGGGGGGCGCTGGCATCCCCATGGCATCGGCATGCACACCGCCTCACGGCTGACTTTCGCCCTGCCCCAGGGGGTTCGCCGCTTGGACGCCTGGGTTGCGGTGGATGACGAGGTTGGCGCCGGCGGCAGCGTCGTGTTTCGCGTATTCGTCGACAGCCAACAGCGATTCGCCAGCGAGGTGGTTCGCGGCGGCGAGCGGCCCACGCCGGTTTCCGTTGATTGCACAGAAGGAAAGCTCCTTAGCCTGGTCGTCGATTTTGCCGACCGCGGCGACCAGTTGGACCACGCCGACTGGCTCGACGCCCGCCTGGTAAAATAGTTCGGTGGCGGCTGCGCCCGCTCGGGCGCAACCGCTTCCTCCAGCGCGTGCGTCAACAATCGATCAATCGGTCACGCCCCACCTCCACTGGCCGTGAGTCGTCGCTTGCCCGTTGTCCCCTATTTCGATCCCCGACCCCTGACAACGGCGCTCCAGGCCGAGTTGACCGCTGCCGTCCAGCGCGTCGTCGAAAGCGGCTGGTACCTATTGGGGCCAGAGCTCGAGGCATTCGAGGCCGAGCTGGCTCGCTACGTGGGAGTTGGCCACGCCGTCGGCGTGGCCAATGGCACCGACGCGATCGAGCTTGCGCTGCGGGCGCTGGGAGTGGGACCCGGAGACGAGGTGCTCGCCCCGGCGCATACCGCCGTGCCGACGATTTGCGCCATCGAGCGCAGCGGCGCCGTCCCCGTACTGGCCGATATCGACCCGGCAACGTATTGCCTGTGCCCCCAGGCCGCGGCGGCGGCGGTCACGGTGCGCACCAAGGCGATCGTGGCGGTGCACCTCTACGGCCACCCGGCCGATCTGAACGCTTTGGCGGAAATCGCCCAGCGTCATCATCTGGCGCTGATCGAAGACGCTGCGCAGCCGCTCGGAGCGGATCTGGGTGGCCGACGGGTGGGCGGGTGGGGGGCGGCAGCAGCATTGAGCTTCTATCCCACCAAGAACCTGGGGGCGATGGGCGACGCCGGCGCCGTCTTGACACCAGACAAAGCCGTGGCCGACCGAGTGCGGCAATTGCGGCAATATGGGCAGTCGCGACGAGGTTGGTCTGAGTCGCCCGGCGCCAACAGCCGGCTGGACGAATTGCAAGCGGCGGTGCTCAGGATCAAACTGGCTCACTTGGACCAGCATCAGGCTGAGCGCCGGCGGCTGGCCGGTAACTATGCCGCGTCGCTGGCCGGCGCGGAGGGCGATTTGGTGTTGCCTGCCCAGCGCCTCGGAACGACGCACGCCTGGCATCTGCATGTTGTGCGGCATCCGCGGCGCGATGCGCTGGCGCGAGAGCTGCAGCGGCAGGGCATTGGCACGATGATTCACTATCCATACGCGGTGCACCAGCAGCCGGCTTACGCTCACTGGACAGCTGGGAGCCCTTGTTTGGTTGAATCCGAGCGGGCCGCCCGCCAGGTGCTCTCGCTGCCGCTGTACGTGGGAATGACCGACGCGCAGCTCGCCCAGGTCGCCACCGCCGTCGCCAGGTTCACGTTGGCAGGTGACGCATGAGCGACATCGCGACGAACAACGACCTCCGCGGCGCTCGGGCGCTCATCACCGGGGGCGCCGGCTTCTTGGGAAGCAATCTGGCGCTGGCGCTGGTCGACCGCGGCGCGCAGGTCACCATCGTCGACGCCATGTTGCCGCACTACGGCGGAAACCTGTTCAACTTGGAGCCGGTCCAAGGGCGATTCGACATCCACTTCACCGACATTCGCGACGTCCACGCGATGGGTTATCTGGTCCGTGACCAGAACCTGGTGTTTCATCTGGCCGGTCAAGTCGATCACATCCTCAGCCTCACCGATCCGTTTCCCGACATCGACATCAACGTCAAAGGGACCGCGGTGCTGATGGAGGCGCTGCGCCACCACAACCCCTCGGCCCGCGTGATCTACAGCGGAACCCGCGGCCAGTACGGCCGTCCCAAACAGCTTCCCGTCAATGAACAGGCGCCGACCGAGCCCTTGGGAATCTACGAAATCACCAATTTGGCGGCCGAGAAAATCATTGAGGCATACCACAAAGTGTTCGGCATACGCAGCACGTTGTTGCGCATCACCAACACCTACGGTCCCCGGGCGCAAATGCGCCACTCACGCTATGGCGTGGTGAATTGGTTCGTCCGATTGGCGCTCGACGATCAAACGCTGCCGGTCTACGGCGATGGCACGATCCTGCGCGATTTTCTCTACGTGGACGATTGCGTGGAGGCGATGATCCGTGCCGCCACTTACCCGGCGGCGGTCGGTCAGGTGTTCAACGTGGGCGTTGACCGGCCGACCGATTTCCGTCAATTGGCCGAGACCATCGTCCGCGTCGCGGGACAAGGACGTTGGCAACTAGCCGAGTTTTCCCCCGAGCGAAAGGCCCAAGAGCCAGGCGACTTTTATTCGGACATCGGCAAGATCCGCAGTCTATTGGGCTGGGACCCGCAAGTGGAGCTGGAAGCAGGCCTTAAGCAAACAGTGGAATATTATCGCCGGTTTCGCGAACACTATTGGTAAGAAGCCGCCAATCAACCTGACAACGGACCTCTAACTCCCATTGATTCTAGCGAACCGAGAAGGTTGTTTGTTGGACTCTAAGAAGCCCCCGGCCCGGGCCGGGCAGTTGTCGAGCAACATGTCGCACCAACCCTTCCTACCTGCCGACCTTGACCGTCTCCGAGCAACGCTCGCGAAACACCTGCCGTTTAGTCCGCTGGACTATATTCCAGGCATTTCGCGCAAAGGCGATCGGGCCATCTTGGCCGAACAACTCACCGAACCGGTCGCGCCCGACGACGACCTGCGGCTGGGCGTGGAACTGCCCAGCGGGCGACACGTCGCCGTGTTGTGCCAGCGGCTGCCGTGGGACAGCGAGTTCTTCGGTTACGGCGTGGCCAGGCTGCACGGCATGTTCCTGACCGACCCTCCCGTCCTGCGCACCGACGTCGACCTGCGCCCCGCGGTCGACAAGCTATTGGCGCAGGCGCAGCGGCGGCAGATTCGATACCTGTTTGCCCAGGTTGATCCACGCGACCTGGCGCTCATACGGGCGCTCGGTGAGTCCGGCTTCGCACTGATTGAAACGCGGCTGTTTCACTATGGACCGGTCCACCGGCCCGAAAACCATCGTCCCCTGCCAGTGCGCCTGGCGCGGCCCGAGGACATCCCCAGCCTGGCTCAAGCCGCCAGCCAGACCGTTAATCCGTTCGACCGTTTTCACGCCGACCCGTTCATCGACCCGGCCGCCGCCGCTCGGCTGATGGAGCGATGGGTCGAGCAATCGGTGCTCGGTAAGATGGCCGACCTGGTGATCGTGCCTGACGCGCCGGCGCCGGGGGCGTTTGTGACCTATCGGCTACATCGCCAGAATTGGCCGAGGTGGGGAGTGAACTTGGCACAGGGCGTACTCTCGGCGGTGGCGCCGGAGTTCATGGGCTGGATGGGCGACCTGGACCCCGAGGTGCAGTGCCGTTTGCACGACCTGAATGTGCAGTGGTCGTTCGGCAGCACGCAGGTGACCAATCGGGCAATCCTTTGGTTCGCCCAAGAGGCCGGGGCTCGGTTCGGCCGGTGCGAACACGTGTTGCGAATCGTTCTTTAACGCCAAGGAGAGCCAACCATGCATCGCCGGTCCCACGCCCGTATGTCGCGCACTGGAGCAAATACCCTTAGCCCCCGGTCAGTGACCGGGGGTTTGGGCGGCCGGTATGCGCATGCCCATCGTCCGATTCCGGCGACGTTAGTTCTGATTGTTTTTTCCCTCAGCACAGGTTCAGCCGGCGCCGCTGAAACGGTCGACCGACTCAACCAGTACATCGACGCCTGCTCCGAGCACCTGCAGTTCAACGGTTCGGTGCTGGTGAAACACGAGGGGCAAACGCTGGTTTCGCGCGGGGTCGGCTTGGCCAACTTTGAGCATCAGGTTCCCAACACGCCGCAGACCGTGTTCCGCATCGGCTCGATCACCAAACAGTTCGCGGCGATGCTGATCTTGCAGCAAGTGCAGGCCGGTAAGCTCAAACTCGACGACCCGATCAACCAGTATTTGAGCGACCCACCCGACGCCTGGGGCCCGATCACAATCCATCACCTTCTCTGTCATACCAGCGGCATCTTCAATTTCACCAACTCGCTGGATTACCTGACCAAGCAATCCAATCTGGGCCGACCCGACAAGCAGGTCTTGGCGATGTTCCGCGACAAGCCGCTGCAGTTCGCGCCCGGCGAAAAACACGAATACAGCAATTCGGGCTACATCCTGCTGGGCCTCATCTTGGAGAAAGTGACCGGCCAGAAGTTCGATGCGCTGTTGAAACAGCGGATCTTTGAACCGCTGCAGATGACCTCAAGCGGCTGCGACCGCGCCGCGCCGTTGGTGCCGCATCGGGCCCAGGGATACGCCCGGCAACCCGGCAAGGTGGCCAACGCGCTGTACATCGACATGCAAGGCGTCTACGCCGCCGGCGCCATTCTTTCGACCGTTGAAGACCTGGGCCGCTGGGACCAGGCGTTGCGAGAACACACGCTTCTGTCGCCGGAACTGACGGAGAAGATGTTCACCCCCGTCTTGGACAACTACGGCTACGGCATGCTTCGCGACAACGTCCCCAGTCGCACGCAGTATTGGCACAACGGCGGCATCAACGGGTTTCACTCGATGTTTGTCCATTGTCCGCAAAGCCGCAGTTGTTCTGTGGTGCTCTGCAACTTCGAGGACGGCCTTCCCGACCGGATGGGCCGAGAGCTGATGGCCATTTTGTTCGACGAGCCGTATGGTCTACCGCGCAAACACGTAGTGGCGAAGGTCGATCCGGCGGGATACGACGCTCTAGTGGGCAGCTATCAACTGGCCCCCGGCGCCGTCATCGCCATCACCCGCGACGAGCAGCATCTGCGGGCACAGCTTACCGGTCAGCCGAAGGTGGAGATTTTTCCAGAGTCCGAGAGCGAATTTTTCTATAAGGCCGTCGATGCCCAGGCGACGTTCGTCAG
>CAYWTU010000187.1:0-7258 GCA_964461275.1 uncultured Pirellulales bacterium
TGGAGACCAAGCGCACCTGGCGGCAAGCCGTTCAGTTGGTGCTGACGGCGCTGGAACCACTGGGGAGTCAATACTGCGGCGCCCTGGAGGAAGGACTCAACGGCCGCTGGTGCGACCGCTACGAGAATCACGGCAAGCAAAGCGGGGCGTTTAGCTGCGGCTCGTACGACGGCGCCCCATACATTCTCATGAATTATCAACCCGCGGTGCTCGACCACGTGTTCACGCTGGCCCACGAGGCGGGCCACTCGATGCACACCTGGCACTCAGCCCGTTCGCAGCCGTTCGCCTATTACGACTACACGATCTTCGTCGCCGAGGTGGCCAGCACATTCAATGAACAACTGCTGAGCATGCACTTGATGCGTCAGGCCAAGGGGGACGAGCAGCGGGCGTTTCTTATCAACCGCGAAATCGACTCGATTCGCGCCACCATCATTCGGCAAACCATGTTCGCCGAATTCGAGAAAACGACGCACGAACTGGCCGAGGCCAATGAGCCGCTTACGGTCGAACGCTTCAAGAGCGTCTACCGCGAACTGCTGGCGGCATACTTTGGCCCGGATTTCACGCTCGACGATGAGCTCCAATTAGAATGCTTCCGCATTCCGCATTTCTACAACGCCTTCTACGTCTACAAGTACGCCACCGGATTGTCGGCCGCTATCGCCTTGGCCGACCGCGTCACCAACGGCGGACCACAAGAACTGGACGACTACTTGGGGTTCCTCCGCGGCGGTTGTTCGAAGTATCCACTCGACCTGCTCCGCGGCGCCGGCGTCGACATGGAGCGGCCTGAGCCGGTCGATACGGCGCTCTCCCGGTTCGCCCAGTTGGTGGACCAACTCGACGATCTGGTATGATGCAATCTGGCGTGCTCCGCCATGGCGCCAGCGAGCCGTTGCGCGGCATGGGCGCCCCTCGCCGTGTTGGGCCATGCCCGGGGAGTTCGAACGTGCCGAACCATCGCTGGATTTCGAGGTTGGCAATCGTGCCGGCGATCTGCCTGCTTGCCGCTCCACCGGCCGCCGCTCAACCGCAGACGGCCGACGACGCCCCACCGGCCGCCACGCCGCCCGAGGCTGCGGTGGCCCCCCAGCGCACGCCAGAGGAGATTCAATCGCTCGTCGATCAACTAGGTGACGACGACTATTTCGTCCGTCAGCGAGCCCAAGGCGACCTGGAACAATTGGGGTTTGAAGCCTTCGACGCCCTAACGGCTGCCGAGAACCACGCCGATTTTGAAATCGCCACCCGAGCCCGCCATTTGCTCAAGCTGATGCGCGTGGCCTGGACCGGCCCAGCCGATACTCCGCGGGTACGGGCCATGCTTGCAGGATACGAATCGTTGGCCTATTCCGCTCGCTTGGCCAAGCTCGGCGACCTGGCCAATTTGGAAGACGACGAGGGCTTGCCCGCCTTGTGCCGGCTGGTGCGTTTCGAGCGCTCGACCGTGGTCGCCAAGCTCGCCGCCACCGTCGTGCTGCAAAACGAACCGCGCGACGCGGAAGCCAAAACCCGCCGCCGGAAAATTGTGACCACACAATTGGCCGGCAGTCAGCGTCCTGCGGCACGGTGGCTGTTGGTGGCGGTGGACGCCTACGACCAACCGGAACTGGCGGCCGCCCGCTGGACCGAACTGGTCGATCAGGAAATCGCGGCCCTCGATCAGTTCCCCGGCGAAAGCCAGCCAGAGTTGCTCGTCCGATTGCTGCGCTGGCAGGTGCAGCTTTGGCAGAAGTTGGGAAAGCGCGAAGAAGCCCTCGCCGCGATGCGCAAAATCGTGCGTTTGGAAGACGGCCGCGGCAGCATGTTGGCGCAACTGCTGGGTTGGTTGACCGAGGCCCAGGCCTGGGAGGTGGTCGACGAAGTGGCCCAGCGGTTTGAGCCGCGACTGAATCGCGAACCGCTGTTGTTGTATGCGCTGGCCCGCGCGCGAAAGGCGCAGGGGGACGAAGCGGCGATGGCTGAGGCGGTCCGCAGGGCGCGGAGCGTCATGGTCGGCGAAGACGACGGCCGGGTCCGCTTGGAGTTGGCCCGCGCCCTGCAGGGACAAGGACAGACCGAATGGGCCAACGATGAGTATCGCCTGGCGATGAAATTGACCGAGGCCGGCTCACTGATCCACCTGGCGGCCCGCCGGATGTTCGCCGAATACCTGCACGATCAGCAGGCCGACCTGGAAGCGGCCGACATTCTGCAAGAGACCGCCGACCAGATGGAACGCAACCGACAGCGCGGCGAGGAAGCCAGCAACGGCGGACTTGCCGTTGCACCGGTCCGCTCGCGGGCGAAATACCTTCGCGCCGTGCACGCCGCGGCGGCGGGCGATCGCGTCGAAGAACGCCGTTTGCTCGACGAAGCGATCCAGCACGACCCCAACGACGCCGAAGTCATCATCGCCTTGTTTCGCCTGCCCGATCAGTCGCCGGCCGAGCAGGAGCGGACCCGCAAGTTGCTTAAGGCCGCAGCCGATGAATTTCGCAAGCTGATCCAGCGCGACCCCGAGAACGAGACCATGTACAACCAACTGGCCTGGCTGATCAGCAACACCGAAGGCGATCTCGACGAGGCCCTGCGATGTTCGCAGAAGTCGCTCGAATTACGGCCAGGCGAGGCGGGTTACCTCGATACGCTGGCCCGCTGTTATTACGCCAAAGGCGACCTGGTCAGCGCCGTCAAACACCAAACCCAGGCCGCCGAACTCGAACCCCACACCCGCCAAATCGCCAGTCAATTGCAACTCTTCCGCCAGGCGCTCGAAGCCCAACAGCAACTTCAACCGTGATGCGTCGCATGTCCATAAAACGAGTTGCCCTGGACGACATCGAACTGACCGTGGCCGACGCGGGGCAGGGGCCGACGTTGCTGTTGGTGCACGGCTTCCCCTTGGACCATCGGATGTGGCACGAACAGATGGCCGCATTCTCTCCCACCTGTCGCGTTCTCGCCCCCGATCTGTGCGGATTCGGGCAAAGCGGCCGACGCGACGGCATGGTCGGCATGGACCAAATGGCCGATGATTTGGCGCTCCTGCTCGATGCGCTGGGCGTTGTCCAACCGGTCACGCTGTGCGGCCTCTCGATGGGGGGTTACGTGGCCTGGCAGTTTTGGCGGCGTCATCCCCAGCGGCTGGCGCGGTTGGTGCTGTGTGACACGCGCGCCGCCGCCGACGGCGAAGAAACCGCCCGCGGCCGCGAACTCACCGCCCGCCGACTGCTGGCGGAAGGTCCGCCGGTCGTCGTCCAGGCGATGCTCGAGCGGTTGGTGTCGCCGACGACGCGCGCCGACCGGCCCGCCGTCGTCGAGCAATTGCGGCAAATGATGCTCGAAGGCAACGCGCAAGGAATGGCCGCGGCCCTGCGCGGAATGGCGGTTCGAGACGACGCCCTGCCATGGCTGGCCGAGGTCCGAGTTCCTACCTTGGCCATCGCCGGCGCCGACGACGTCATCTCGCCCCCCCCGGAAATGCAAGCGTTCGCGGCCCAGATGCCGGCGGCGCGGTTCGTCGAAATTGCCGCGGCCGGCCACATGGCGCCGCTGGAACAACCCGCCGCCGTCAACGCCGCGCTGGCGGCGTTCCTGGCCGAGACGCAGCCGACAGCCTAACTCCACTCCCGGACAAATCCCAAGACTAGTGCGGCAGCTCGAACAGCGATTGGCTCTTCACAATCGCGAAGTCGTCTGGGAACGTGTGAAACGCCTGGACCAACATGCTGCGCGCGCGGGTCTCCACGTTGACGTAACTAAGCGCTCCCAAGGCCAGCCGCCCGCTGCCGTCGAAGCGGTGCAACAAACCCTGCCGCTGGCCATCGTTGGCCAGCTCTTGCTGAAAATTCCAAAACACCTCGGGCTCGACTTTCTCGAGGTCAAAGCTCACTTGATAGCTGACGCCGCCGCGGCAGGCGACCCGATCACTGCGCTGACCCTTGAGTTTATACGACAGCAGCCGCCGCTTTTGCGGCAACGGATTGCGGGCCGAGGCGGCCACCTCGGTCATCGTCAGTCCGCGGTAACGCCAAGAAACGGCGTGGCCGGCGGAGGTTATCAAAATGTTCGCCTGATAGTCGCCCCGCTCGACGTGCCGGCGACAATAGACTTCGAACAACTCGGGATGCAACGGACGACCATACACTTGAAACATCAAATCGGCGACGTTCGGTCGAACGGTTAACACGGCGATGATTCCTGCCTATTCGAGCCAGCGCGGCGCCAGTCAACGCAAGCCGTAGCCTGCCCGAGCGGTCCCGACGCGCTTTGTGTTGTGAGTTGTCAGACCGCCGACGATTGCAGCACGTGATCGCAGGACCAATCGAAAACCAGCGCCACACGTCGCCTCGTCGGCAAGGGCCCATTATAGGCCGGGGGATCAGTCGCGAGGAAGAGATTTTTTCGGGTGGGCAGAGCGCGACAATTTTTTCGGCTTGACAATTCCGCGCCGAACGATCCACGTACATCGCGGTCATGCTAGCATGACCGCGCGGCGCAATGCATGTGGCAACGCAACGCCGCAATTTACGCGGAATTCGTCGCCGCGGTCATGGCGCCCCCGCGAAAACACGGACTCACCAACCGACGAGCAAGTCGTATGCCAAATGGGCGCCGGCGGCGATTCCCAGGCCGCGCTCCCAGTAGATCAGCGACAGGGCCGCCCCTCCCAGCATTCGCGTCAGCAGTGCCGCCGACTGAAAACTGCCGCTGCCGTGCGCCACAGCGAACAGGAGATTGACGACGACGACGGCCGCGGTCCAACTGACCACCGGCCGCGCGCCGATGCGCAGGAACACCAGCCCCGACAGCGGCAACAGCAGCCAGCGGAACAGCGCCTCCTCGTACACGCCGGCGCCGAGCGTCAACACCATCCCCTCCACAGGCCCCGGCGCACATGGCGCCGGCGTCAACCAGGCCCACACCGCCGCCGTCGGGGCGCCCAGCGCCGCCGACACCGGCGTCGCCAGCCACGCCAGCCCCACCCCCCATGCCGCGCATTCGGCAATCACCAGCGCGCCTACTCGGGGACGCGGCAGCCACCGCTCGCCGCGCCACGCGGCCGCCAGCGCAAGCCCGCCGCACATCAGCGCCGGCAACAGCAACTCGTTGCCGAACCCGGCCCACGAAAGCGCCGTCCGCAACCAAACTTCCGCCGCGGCCCGCGGCGCACCGGACGCTTGAAAGCGCAGCCCCACCTCGTACAACACCAGAGCCGGCAAAATGACCCACAGCGAACACGCCGCGCCACGCGACTGGGTCCAATACCCAGCCGAAGCGTTGCTGCTCGCTGACGCATTCGTTGCCTGCCACAACCAACTCATCGCCGACGTCGCTCCCCGTTCCACACCCATTGCACAACGCGAAACCCTCGTCGCGCCAGCACATCGACGCATCGACCGAAACGCAACCCTGTCTCGACGACCGTTCGGGTTGCACCGCCACTGACGATCGGGAAGAATCTCCCGGCGGCAGTTTCTTCCCCTCTCCCTCCGGGAGAGGGTTAGGGTAACGAACGAGCGGCAGGTGGCGAGACACGGTATCGTAGAAAGCCATGCCACCGTCTTTGAACCGCGTTTACAAACTGCTGCACGACCACTTCGGTCCGCAGCATTGGTGGCCCGCCGAGACGCCGTTCGAGGTCGTCGTGGGTGCCGTGCTGACTCAGAACACCAACTGGAAGAACGTCGAGAAGGCGATCGAAAACCTGCGGCAGGAAGGGCTCCTCGACCCCCACGCGTTGCACGCCGTGCCGGCCGAGGAATTGGCCGAAGTCATTCGACCCGCCGGTTACTATCGGCTCAAGGCGGGCCGGCTGCACAACCTGGTCGAGTATTTGGTCGAGCGCTACGACGGCGATCTGGAGCGAATGTTTCAGTCGCCGCTGGACCGCCTTCGCGAGGAGCTGCTGGCGATCAAAGGGGTCGGACCCGAGACGGCCGACTCAATCCTGCTCTACGCTGGCGGCCTGGCCACATTCGTCGTCGACGCCTACACATATCGGATGGTCGTGCGCCACTGCTGGCTGGAGCCCGAGGCCGATTACCACCAGATCAAGGAGTTCTTCGAGAGCCGGCTGGCGGACGACGCTGCGCTATACAACGAATTCCACGCGCTGATCGTGTCGGTGGGCAAGCAATTCTGTGGGACGACGCCCAAGTGCGCGGGTTGCCCGCTGGAAAGCCTGCTGCCCGCCGCCGGGCCTTGCGAGCTGGGGCGATAGCAACGGGCGAGCGACGGGCGTAAGCCCGTTGTTTCCTACTGGCCAGCTTACCGATTCTTCGCTCGCAGCGTTCAAAGGAGATTTCCACCATTGAAGTGCCGCGTTAGAAATCAAACCGATCGATACTCTCCGCATCGAAAATAACCGGCTCGCCCAGCAGCGCCTCACTCTCGGTCACTTCGATTCCCATCAGCCGGCCGAAATCGTACCGGCCCGGCGGCAGCGGGCCGGCGACCAAGCGCTTGGCCACATGGACCGTTAGATAGCCCAGGTCGACCGGGTTCCAGAGCACGAACTTGCGAATCGTGCCGTCCTTGACGTACTCCCGCACCGTGTTGGGCAAGCTCAGACCTGTGACCGCCACCTTGCCGCTCTGCCCGGCGTCGCGCACCGCCTTGGCCGCGCCGGGCAGCGCCACCGACGTGATGCCCCACACCCCCTTGAGGTCCGGATGGGCCGACAGGGCGTCGCGCGTAAGTTGCTGCGCCTTGGCCTGATCCTCGTCGCTCACCAGTGCTTCGGGCACTTTGATGCCGGGATACTTCTCCGACAGCCGCCTGCGCATCGACGCCATCCAGGCGGTTTGGTTCGGCGACGTGGCCGAGCCGGTCACAATGACCGCCGTCCCCTGGCCGCCGATCTGCTCGGCCAAGACGTCCACCAGCGCGTAGGCCACGGCGTCGACCGGGGCCTGGTTTACAAACAGCGTCCGACCCGAGGCGACGGGGTTGGCGTCGGCATCCCAGGTGAGCGTGACGGCGCCGGCCTCTTTGGCGCGGCGCAGCGGCGGCGCAATCACTTCCGGATCGTTGGGGGCCACCGCGATGCAGCGGAACCCTTGGGCGCTCCAGCCGTCGACAATGCGAGCCTGATCCTCCACGCGATCGACGTCCGGACCGTCGTATACCAATTCAACGTCCAACTCCGCGGCCGCCTCCTCAGCCCCCTTCTGACAAGCGTTGAAGTAGCTGATGCCAATCAGCTTGGGCATCACGCCGATGGTCATGCGCTGCGGCCCGGGATCAACGCTGGGGGCGCAGCCAAAGA
>CAYWTU010000188.1:0-7249 GCA_964461275.1 uncultured Pirellulales bacterium
ATACGCCGCGGAGCCGACCGGAATCGTCACGATCGACGCCAGCGGGTTGATCACGCCGTTGGCCGATGGAACCGCCACGATCACAGCCGCGCTGCCCGCTGTGGACGGCGCCGCGGCAATGTCGGCCGCACTCACCGTCGAAGTTCGCCACGTGAGCGCGCAGTTGCCCATCAATTTTCCGGAACGGATCGTACCGATCTTTACCAAGCTGGGCTGCAACGGCGGCGGCTGCCATGGCAAGGCCAGTGGTCAGAACGGCTTTAAGTTGTCGCTGCTGGGTTTCGAACCGCCCGAGGACTACGAATATCTGGTCAAAGAGGCCCGCGGCCGACGTGTGTTCCCGGCCGCGCCCGAGCGGAGCCTGCTGTTGGTCAAGGCGACCAATCAGGTGCCCCACGGCGGCGGGATGCGGCTGAGCGCGGACAGCCACGAATATCGGCTTTTGCGGCGGTGGATCGCCCAAGGCATGCCGTTCGGCAAGCCGGACGACCCGAAGGTGGCCCGCATCGAAGTGGTCCCTGCCCGCCGGATCATGACCCGCCAGGGCCGTCAGCAGATCAAGGTCATCGCCACCTACACCGATCACAGTACGGAAGACGTGACCCGGCTGGCGCAGTTCGACGCCAACGACATGGAAATGGCGGAAGCATCGCCGACAGGGCTGGTTTCGACCCGCGATTTGACCGGCGACGTGGCGGTGATGGCCCGCTTCCAAGGCCAGGTGGGGGTATTCCGGGCCAGCGTGCCGCTGGGGGCCAGCGTGAACGAGCTGCCGCCAGTGCGGAACCTGATTGACGAGTTGGTCTTTAAGAAACTGCGCGAACTGGGCGTGCCGCCGTCGCCGCCGTGCGACGACGCGACATTCCTGCGGCGCGTTACGGTCGACGTGGCCGGCCGACTGCCGATGCCGGCCGAGACGACCGCATTCCTGGCCGATGCCGATCCCGGCAAGCGCAACAAGTGGATCGAATCGCTGCTGGCCAGCCCGGATTACGCCGAATACTTCGGCAACAAGTGGGCGGCGGTGCTACGGAACAAGCGTCGCGACGGCAACTCGGTTCACGGCACGTTCGCGTTTTCGTCGTGGATTCGCCAAAGCCTGTACGCCAACAAACCGTACGATCAAATGGTCCGCGAGGTGTTGGCCGCCGCCGGCGAGGCGGGCGAGAACCCGCCAGTCATCTGGTACCGCGAGGTGCAGGACGCCACCCAGCAAGCCGAAGACACGGCACAATTGTTCCTGGGGCTGCGGATACAGTGCGCCAAGTGCCACCATCACCCGTTCGAGAAGTGGAGCCAGCGAGATTACTACGGATTTGCCGCGTTCTTTTCGCGCGTGGGCCGACGGCCGGCCGAACTACCCGGCGAGCAGGAAATCTTCCACAAACCAGGCAAGGCCGAGGCCAAGCATCCCAAGACCGGCGAGCAGGTGCCGGCGGCAGGATTGGGGGCCACGCCCATTGCCCTTTCGACCGACCGCGACCCGCGGCAGGCGCTGGTCGACTGGATGGCCGCCCCTGACAACCCGCACTTCGCTCCGGCCTTGGTGAACCGTTACTGGAAGCACTTTTTCGACCGCGGCATCGTCGACCCCGAAGACGACATGCGGCTGACCAATCCGGCCTCGAACCCCGACCTGTTGGAGGCCTTGGCCAAGGACTTCATCGCGCACGGTTTTGATCTCAAACACCTGGTGCGAACGATTGTCGCCAGCAGCGCGTACCAGCTCAGTTCGCTGCCCAACGACCACAACCTGACCGACAAGCAGAATTTTTCCAGGTACTATCCCAAGCGGCTCACGGCCGAGGTGTTGTTGGACGCGATTAACCAGGTGACCGATTCGAGCACCGAGTTTGCGGGCCTGCCCATCGGAACGCGGGCGGTGCAACTGCCCGACCAAGGAGCGAACACGTATTTTCTCACCGTGTTCGGCAAGCCTCAGGCCGACACCGCCTGCGAGTGCGAGCGATCGCAGGAAGCCAACCTGGCGCAGAGCCTGCACCTGTTGAATTCGGCCGAGATTCACGGGAAGCTCTCGGCCGACGTGGGCCGGGCCTCCAAATTGGCGGCCGACGAAACGCGGCCGCACGAAGAACGCGTGCGGGAAATTTACTTGTGGGCCTACTCGCGCCCGCCGCAGCCCGACGAGCAGCAGATTGCCGTGGCCCACATCGGCAAAACCGAGAACAAGCGTCAGGCCTACGAGGACATCCTCTGGGCGCTGATCAACACGAAAGAATTTTTATTTAATCACTAGCCGCGCAGTTGGCGTGGTCCTAGCTGCACCGCGGGTGAGCCAAGGCGAGCGGGGGACGTTAGTCCCCTGTTTTTTAGAGACGTCGGAACGCATTCGGTGCCGAGTTCTTTGCCGCCGCGCGAAACAGTGGACTGACGCCCACCGCTTGCCGTCACGATGCGCTCACGTTCGGGATTTGACGTTGCCAAAACGGTCAAACTTCCGAATCGGTCCGCGTCAGTATGCGCAATTGGTTACCGTCGGGATCGACTACCGTCATCAATCTCAACCCCGGCAGGCCGTTGTTTGGGCGTTCTTGAATCGGCACGCCGCGGCTTACGAATTCCGCGTGCCAGGCATCGACATCCGCAACTTCCAAGTGCACTAGCCCGCCAACTTGACAATCGTGGCTGTGCTCGGTGAGGTACAGCGCCATGCTGTCCCGCTCGATTTTCAGAAACACCGGTAAAGCGGGTTCAAAGCGGTGTTCCCAGACGATGCGAAAGCCCAGGCCGTCGGTGTAAAACGCCTTACTGCGGGCGTATTGCGTGATCCGTAGGGCGGGAATAACGCGTTGCATCGACTGCTCCTTACGGCCTACGGCTTCGGCTGCCGGTCCAGGAAATCTTTGATTGCCTCGCGGAACTGGGGCTTGAAGATGCACGTCATGTGGTTTGCGTCGGGCACCACCACCACCGGTACGTCGGTGCGAACCTCGCTGAGCCGGTCGACGCCCCGCTTCAGGCCGTCATTGTCTCCGATCACCATCGTCATCGGCGATTTGATGTTCTCCAGTTGTTCGCGCGTGATCCCCAGGCGGAGAAAGCCCAGGGCGCACGCCCGCCGTGGTGGGAGGTCGGTCAGGTTTTCACCCACTTCCGCCAGGAACTCGCCGACTTCGTTCGGCTCGCGCCAGCCCATGCCGGCCACCACGCCGCTCAACAGCCGGTCGGGGCGGGTGGCCAAGAGCTTGAGCGTGATCATGCCGCCCATCGAATAACCGACCACATGCGCCTTGTCGATCTTCAGATGATCGAGCAGCCGCACCACGTCCTCGGCCATCACCTCGCCGTACTGGGCCACGTCGCGGGGCTTATCGCTTTTGCCGTGGCCGCGGTTGTCGATCACGATCAGCCGATAGTCGGGCGCTAGCAATTTGGTGACCCCAGGCACGCCCCAGTTGAGCGCTCCGCTGGCCAAATAGCCGTGCACCAGCACCACCGGCGGCCCGGACCCTTGCTCGGTGTAATATATTTTGACGCCCGCCGAGTCGAATTCCTCGGCAACCGCCGCCGCCGACGGGCAGACGACCGTCAGTGCGGCGAAGAAACACTTGAGAACCTGCGGCATGGATGTAATCTCCCAGAAGATATGAGCCGAATTCGATCAGCCAAACTTGAAGCTCATCGCAATGAGAGCCTCATTCACTAGGCCACACGCGCGCGGCGTTGCCGCTCACTGGCAGTTGACCATGCTCATTTCAACGGGCAAGGTGTTTGCGCAGCGCCCCGGCGTTAATGACCACCGTGACCGTCATGATCGCCCCCTTGGAACAGTTCGTGTTTCGGATCGCCGCGCGAGACCAGGTACGCCACCAGGTCCAGAATCTCCTCGCGCGATAGGCGGTCGACCATGCCCAGCGGCATGAGCGACACGGTGGACGGCTGGCGGGCTTCGATTTCCGATTTCTCCAAGCGCGTGGCCTCGGCCCGATTCAACGGATTCTCCACCACTTCGACCGCGTCGGGCGTCTCGCGAACCACCAAACCGGTCACCGTCTTGCCGTTGGTTAGCGCAAACGACACGCTCTGATACTTTTCGTCGACCTTGGCCGACGGCTCGATGACGCTTTTGAGAATCTCCGGCGGTCCGATCTTGGCGTCGAGTTTCGACAGGTCGGGGCCGAACTCTTGTCCGGCGCCGGCCAAGCGATGGCAGGCCACGCAGTTGGCCGTTTGAAACACCTGTTTGCCGACGTTGAACGATCGACCGCGCGAAACTTCCGCCAGCAGCGGCTCCAGGTCGGCCAGCTTCCACTCGGTCCGAGGCCGATTGTTTTTGAGGGCCTCATCGACGGCGACCAGGTTGTGAGCCTTCGCGTATGCGTCGGGGTCGGCTAGATAGTCGTCCAACGAATCGACGACGTACAGCGCCCCGTACATCCGCCGCCAGTGGCCGGGGTACGTGCAAACGAATGGGTATACACCTGGCTGCGTCGGTGCGGTCAGCCGCAGGCGTTGCGATTGCCGCGGCGCCAGCAGCCGGCTGCTGGCCAGGATGTTGTCGTTTTGCGGCACGTAATGCCTGGCCAAGGCGTCGGGTTGGGTGGCCAGGGCCTCGGCCTGCGTGCCTACCTCAACCAATGCGCCGCGTTGCGCGATGACGACGTTGTGCGGCATGATGTCGGTGTTTTCAAAGACGATTTCCACCGGCTTGCCCGCCTCCACGGCCAACAAGTCCTTGTCGAAGAGCATTCGGTCCGGGACGGTCGCCAGCCGGATGACCTGCACGCCCAGCTCGCGAAGGGCCTTGCGGGCCGCTTTGGCCTCGTCGGCGGGCAACAAACCTGCCAGGCTCTCACCCAATTGCATAGCGTCGAGCGCCGCCGGCGACGTGCGGTCGGCCACCGGCAAACCACCCAGGTAAGCCAGAGCACTTTCCAGCAGCGGCGCCGCCTGGTCCTTGGGCCAGTACTGTGCCGGCACGGCCAACAAGGCGTGCATGGCGGCGGGCAGGTCGATTCCCTCGCGGACGAATCGGGCAATCCCGTGAAACGCCTGCGACTCGCGGCCGGGAATGGCGGCCAAGGCCGTCATCGCGGCACGACGGACGCGCTGCTGCGCGGGGCCCTCGCCCAACTCAAGTTTGCTCCGCGGCTCGGGCGCCGGCAGGTGATCGGCGCGATACACCGCCTTGCCAGCGTCGTCGAGCACGATCAGCGAGTAGCCGTCGAGCCGCGCGCCGAGGTTGCCGTCGGTCCGGTTGTGGACCACGATGGACTCGAGCGGATACTCCTGACCCAGGTTGACTTGCCACCAGGGGTCGGGTGTGTCTTCTTGCGAGTGTGTTTGGCTGCCGTCGCTGAAGGCGCCGCTGGCGTTGCCGTCGATGGCCCGGGCCGGCCCGCCGAAGTGTGCGGTGTTCTTTTGCGTGGCACGGCCCTGGGGCGCCACATTGACGCCATCGGAAAAAACCTCGACCTCGGCCAAGGTGAGGGTGCGCTTACCGGCAAGTTCGATTCGCACCGTGCGGCCGCGGACGCCGCTGGCGGCGGGGCCTGGGTCGGCCAGGTCGGCAGGTAGGTCGTCCAACAACGGCTCGATCCGCGGCAAGAGTTGATTGCGCAGCGCCACGTCGGCCACCAGCGGCGTAGCCCGCACCAAATCGCACAGCGCCGCCGTCGAACGCAGCCCCAGCGACCACGCCTGATCCACGTCCTGGTCGGCCGAAACCAGCGCCGCAAAGCCGATCTGTCGACCGACGGGCAGCGCTCCGGACAGGGCCAGCGATGCCAGTCGCTCGCGCATTGGCCGCAGTTGCTCGGGGCCTTGACCGATCAGCAGCCGTCCCAAGTCGTACAGCACCGTTTCGTCTCCGGCCTCTCGGCCGTCGAGGACTGTAATGGCGTCAAGCGTCAGTGCGGCGGCCGACTGCTTGGATTGTTCGGCAAGTTCGGTCAGCGCCTCGCGACGCGCTTGCTCGGTCACACCGCGGCGTTCGAGCAGTTCGCGGCAGACGTATCGCGTCCGCTTGGCCTTGAGCAGGTCGGCAGTCGTCACGCTGGCAAGCAGCAGGTGGGCCGACTCGTCGTCGACGTTCGGCAGGTCGTCGCCCTCGGCCAGGGCCTTCTTCCAATAAGGCTCAAGGGCCTTGAGCGTCTCGCCGCGGACGAAATCCAGGAACGGGTCGCTGCCCTGCTTGGCGGCGAGCAGGGGGATTTCCAGTGCGGCCGCCGAGGCGAAGAAACTGGCCGCGCGGACCGCTTCCAGCCGGACGCGGGGATGCTCGTCGGCCGCCAGTTTCTTGTAAATCTCCAAGGCGTCGGGCACGCGGTCGCGCCAGTAGCACAGCACTCGGGCCGCCGCCGCCCGAGCCCGAAAGTCCTGGGCCGCCAAGACGCGATCCAACAGGCCGCGATCCACCGTGCTGTGCTGGGCATGCACCCAAAGCCCTTCGAGCAAGTGGTGTTCGTATTCGGGCGCGGATGAATCAAGGCGTTCGATCCAAGCGTCCGTCGCGGCGATCACCTGCTGGCTATTGCGGGCGCTAAGCTCGATCCGCACCCGATGGCGGAGGCGGTCTTCCGGTTCTTGGAGCAGGTCCAGCAGCTTGTCGATGCTTTGACCGGCGACCTTGGGCGGCGTGAGCAGCGGCCGGCCTGGATACGTCACGCGGTAAACCCGTCCGTGAACCTTGTCGCGACTGGGGTCGCGCAGGTTGTGCTGCATGTGGCCGATGACTGGGTTCTGCCAATCGGTGAACCAGATGGCGCCGTCGGGGCCCATTTCGAAATCGCTGGGGCGAAAGTTCGGGTCGCTGGAGACGAAGATCGGCTCCACTTCATCGGCGCCAAAGCTGGCGCCGTCGTCTCTGAGCTGGTACTGCAATAGGCCCTGCACGCCGATGACGTTCCCCACCAACAGGTTCCCTTGGTTCTCCTCGGGGAAATGCCGGCTGGAAAGAACCTCCACGCCGGGACAAGGCCGCGTTCGCTGTTTGTACACGCTCGGCGGCGTGGAATGTTTCTGGGGGAACGGCAGGAACCCCGAGAACAAGGCGCCGTGATACGGCACGGAGCCCGTGCCGTCGTAAATGAAGTCCTGCCCCCAACGGTCGAAGGCGTGTCCATGCGGATTGGCGAATCCGTGGGTCACGTAAACCTCGAATTTCTGCGTCCGCGGCTCGTAGTGAAACACGCCGGCATTGGCGCAGCGGACCGGTGGACCGTAGGGGGTTTCCACCTGGCTGTGATGGAAGGTCCCTTCTTCAAAGTAGAGCGCCCCCCCTTGGTCC
>CAYWTU010000189.1:0-4826 GCA_964461275.1 uncultured Pirellulales bacterium
ACACCGGGCCGGGCAAGGTCCACTACCAAACGCGCGGCAAGCCTGGCCTGGGACTACTGGGGCACCTGGTGGACGCCATCACCTAATGACCGCCACCGGAAACGCGATGCGCGCCATTCCTACCTACGAAGCGCTAATCGTCCAATTGGAACGTGCCAATCGCCGAGGGCGCGTGTTGCTGGCCGTCGAGTTGGCGGCGATCGTCGCGCTGGCCGCGGCCATTGATTGGAAACTGATTGCGGCCGATCCGTTCATGCCGGCCATGTCCGCCGCGCTGGTGGCCGGCCCGGCGCTGGCAGCCACGGTGCGGCTCTGGGCGCAGAACAAGAAGGAGATCGGTGAACTTCGCGAGCAGACCCGATTTGGCGCGTTCGACAAACACGCCTTGCGATCGCTGTGCCAGGATACGCTCCGCCGCCTGCGGCTACCCGACCGCCAACTACCCGTCTACATCACGGCGGATAAATCGCTCAACGCCAGTGCCGCGCGCCCCGGGTTGGCCAGCGTGTTTTTCAAGTCGCTGCACGGCATCTACTTGAACCGGCAGGTGCTGCACAAGCTGACCGCGGCCGAAATTCAGGACATCATGGGCCACGAAATGGGGCACTATTTTCGGTATTGGCTTGTGAGCGACCGCTATCGCGAGGCGACGTATGCCCTGGGGACGCTGGGGGGCGTGTTGATTGCCCAGCGAACCGGCCTGGCCATCGTACCCACGCTGCTGGCGATGTGCGCGGTGGCGTGGGGCGCCGGTTGGATGATGAGTTGGCCAACACTGCGGCACGGCCGGGCCATCGAGTACCTGTGCGACGCATATGGGGCCCGGGTTCACGGCGTGTCGGTTTCGATTCAGGGGCTCTTGAAATTGGGGTTGGACGCGGAAGTGCAGTATGCGATTCAACGTCAGGCGCTGTTGGCCGGCCCACATGGCGACGGACTTGACTTCAAAGATATCTTAGAAGCCGTTGAGGCCGCCTGTCCGTACGGCAATTACTCGCACGCCGAGTTGCAGGCGTTGGTTGACAAGGAATTGGCCGCGCGGCGTCAGTCGCGCCAAGGGTTGTCGCTGGCTGGCTTTTGGCAATACGCGTGGGGCGCCGCCGACGAAGACGATCAAGAGGAATCGCTGGAAACGCTGCGCGAACACTCTAAGAAGCTTGATGCCGTGCCGCGGCTGAATTGGGAATCCTTGCTTGGTAATCCTCACGATCGCCAACTCGAGGACGACCAGTTGGAGCAGCTTGTGGAGTTGCTCGAAGCCTTTCCGAATCAAATGCTGTTTCGGCTGCCTGAGGAAATCGGCGAAGGCGACGGCGTTCACCCGCCTCTGCGTCACCGGGTGCAATTTCTGTGGAAGAACCGTCAGGCGATCGCCGAGGCCTGAGGTTGGTCGCCATGCAACCTCCAGGACGCCGTGGCCGACCAGAGGCAGTTCCGAGAAGGAAGACGTCGGGAGGCGAACCCAAGGACGTCCACTGGAGTCTACATCTCGTCCCCGGCAGTCGCAACGAACCGCCGACGCGCCCCGCTTCACTTCACTTCACTTCACTTCACTTCTCTTAACCTATCGCCCTATTGCCTCGCAGAGTCGCGCCCGAAAGGCAATTCGCGCCGGCGCTAGTTCTTGCTGAAGTCGAACTGCTTGCCGACCGGTCGGCCGAGCGGGTTCTTGCTGAACTTTTTGCGGCATTCCGCGCACAGGTCGAAGCGTAGTTCCTGGCACAATTCGTCGCTGGCCGACTCCAGCCCGTGGGCATCGAGCGATTGCAACGCTTCATGAATTTCTTGAAGGTAGTCGCGGTCGTCGGCGTCGCCGTCCAATGGATCGAAGGCCTGCACGATCTCAATCTTGACGACGAACCGTTGATCCTCGTCGGGATCGATGTGCTTGCCGCAGGCGTCGCAGGAAAAGTGAATCATGGCCCGATCCTTTTCTCGCCAGAGTTTTGCAGCCGCGCTCGAATGTTTGTTCGCTGAAGCGCCGCCGACAGGTTCATCCTACTTGGGTTTTCCGTCCGCGGGCAAGGCGTTTTCAAGGCGATTTTTTCGGAACTTTTTTTGGTCAACGTTCCAGAAATTCTGCCTTGACACGTTCTGGAAAACGTGCTTGACCAAAGCGTCGCTATGAGGCGTCATCTTGAACCATGATCCCTACCCGCCGCTGGAAAGGCGAACCCGCCGGCGGGCTTTCACCTCCAAACTGTTCCTATCGGCCTGTAGCGCGCCGCACGTTCGGCGTGGCTGGGGGTAAAGCGGCGGGCCAGAGCCCTTTCGACTTGCTCGCGGGCGAAATTGCCCAGCCCGAAGGGGCTTGCTGGCCGGTATTGCCGGGGCTCACTAAAATGACGTGAGCAGTCCGGGCGTTTCGTCGGCGACAGGGGGAGGGGGTCTCGTTGCGCCGGTCGCCGACGCTCGTTCGTAACAGTCGCGTTGGAGAGGCCACTAGGAGCGATCGATGACGCAGATTGCCATTCACGACCCGCTGGCCGGCAGCGTGCTGGTCCTCAATCGCCTGTACATGGCGATTCACGTGATCAACGTGCGACGGGCCTTCGGCCTGTTGTGCAAGGACCTGGCCGAAGTCATTCACATCGAAGACGGTCAGTACGCCAACTACGACTTCGAATCGTGGCGCGAGATCAGCGAACTGCGGGCGACGTTCAAGGAGCCGCACGACGACTGGATTCGCAGCGTCAACTTCGAGATCCAGGTTCCGAGGGTCATTCGCCTGCTGTCGTACGACCGCTTGCCTCGGCAGACCGTACGGTTCAATCGTCGCAACCTGTTTGCCCGCGACAGCAACCGCTGTCAGTACTGTGGGAAGAAGTTTCCCACCAGTGAACTGAGCATCGACCACGTTGTACCCCGCAGCCGCGGCGGCGACACCACTTGGGAAAACGTGGTTTGCAGTTGCGTGCGCTGCAACGTCCGCAAGGGGGGACGAACCCCGGAAGAAGCTCAGATGCGGCTGGTTAAGGCGCCGGTCAAACCGAAGCGGAGTCCGCTGGTGATGCTCAAACTGGGCAACCCCAAGTACGAAGGCTGGAAGATGTTCTTGGACACCGCGTACTGGACGGTTGACCTCAAATAAAGGTCCTAAGAAAGCTGGGCCGCCGTGCCATTCGCGCGGCGGCCCAGCCCGCATTTTTTCGTTGCGAACGGCCCTGACGAGGTCAACGGCTGAGCCTAACCTTCGCCGGCGCCGGCCAGCGGCTCCTTCTTTTCGGTGATCACCGGGCACTGCGTCGCCATCTCGGCGTTGAGCGCGGTGAAATCTTTCCACTCTTCCGGTACGTTGTCTTCGTGGAAGCTCGCTTCCACCGGGCATCCGGGCACGCACGCGCCGCAATCGATGCACTCATCGGGATGGATGTAGAGCATCTTGTCTCCCTCGTAGAAACACTCTACAGGGCAGACCACAACGCAGTCGGTGTATTTGCAGGCAAAGCACGGTTCGCAAACAACGTGAGTCATGAGACCAGATTCTCCTCTAGTGCGGTGGTTGCGGTGAGCGGGTGAAGAAGGGCAAGGGCGTCCGCTAAAGTTGCGGCGGCACGACCAGTGTATCGTGGGCGGAAGTTTTACCCCATATGGCCCGGCAGTGGCAAAGCCTGGCGATGGTCCCTGCCGGGGGCCAAAGGTCATTTCCAGTTGGAATCGGTGCCGACCCGGCAATTCTCCAAACTCGTTTACCGGTCCTCAACTCTCGGCAAACCCGGCAGGCCCAACGCGCCGGTTAAAATGCCTGGAGAACGCGGGGAATCTTACGGGGGTGTCTGGGGAGTGTCAAGGTGCGCAAACCCGGACGGCGACAGCCCTTGGAGCGACGTGCGCCGCCGCCGATGGTAGAGGAGCGGGCTGGCGATAACGCCGCGAATTAACAAATGCGAGCAAGCGGCGAATAGACTTTCCCACAAACTCTGCAACCCCGAGCATCTCTGGCCGTGTCGGCAACGCAGCAACCATAAGCCCTGAACGGACTTGCTCCAACTTTTCAGCGTACTTACAATCCAAAGTAGAGCGGTCCACGGCAAGCCAAAGTTCGTGGACTGCCCCTTTGTGGCGGGGAATTTCCCCCGCTCAGCACAACTTGCGAGGCGTTTGGCCGTGGCGCTGTCGGAAATCGACCGCAACTTGCTCGAGCGCTGTCTCTCGTCGCAGACGGGAGCGTGGGAAGATTTTGTTGACCGTTTTCTCGGGTTGGTGGTGCACGTCGTCAACCATTCGGCCCAGGCCCGTTCGGTTCGCCTTGAGGCCCACGATCGCGAAGACCTCTGCGCCGAAGTGTTTCTAGCCATCTTGCGGGACGATCGGGAAGTGCTCCGGCGGTTTCGCGGCCAAAGCAGCTTAGCCACCTACCTGACGGTAGTCGCCCGTCGCGTGGTGGTTCGCTCGTTGCTCAAGCACCGAGTTGCAGCTAAGCTAGCCCCCGCGGCGCTTTCGGGAGACGTTGGCGATTCCGATCAGCAGTTGCAGCGACGACTGGCTGACCGTGACGAACTCGAGCGTTTGATTGAAGCGCTGGACCACGACGAGGCGGAAGCGGTGCGAATGTTCCACCTCGACGGGCGCAGCTATCAAGAAATTGGCTCGGCCGTGGGGATACCGGAAAACAGCGTCGGCCCGTTGCTTAGCCGTGCCCGAGACAAGATGCGCCGCACGGCCGCCAATCACGCCGCCGGCTAGTGCGCGGCGCCGCTTTCCATTTGAAAGGGCCCGTAGGCGATGATTCAACGCTGCATTTACGCGCTGCTGGGGTGGGTTGCTATGGCCGGCCGCCAAGGGGCGGCTGGGGTCCAGTCCCTGGCTGACCGGGCTTTGCGACA
>CAYWTU010000189.1:4836-7232 GCA_964461275.1 uncultured Pirellulales bacterium
GGCGGCCAAGGGGCGGCTGGGACTCAAGAAGCGGCGGCCCAAGACGCCGTTGAGCCGGCCCGTTTTCATCATGTGCGACTCAACGTGACCGAGCCGCAGAAGTCAATCAAGTTCTACCGCGACGTGTTTGGCGCCGTGCCCGTGAAATATCGCGGCAAAGTCGACGCATTGTTCTGCGAACGGTCGTTCTTGATCTTGAACCAAGTCGATGTGCCCCCAAACGGCCAACTGAACACGGGCATTTGGCACATGGGCTGGGGCGGCGTGGACGTGAAAAACGAGTTCGAGTGGTGGAAGGCCAAGGGGGTCGACATCCACACGCCGCTCAGCCCGCTTCCCGGCAAGGACAACTACTACATGTACATCAGCGGGCCGGACAAGGAGCTGATCGAAATCAACACGATGGGCCATCACCGCTTCGGGCACGTCCACTTGTTCGCCACCGACGTCAACGAAACGACTCGCTGGTATCAACAGCACTTGGGCTTGAAAGCACGGATGCCGATGGGCAAGAAGCCGTTGGGTGACATGTCGACGTTGGCGGGCATCTGGATGAACGTCTTGCCGTGCGACAACGTGGCGATCATCGTATTCGGCAAGCCGGACGTCGAACCGGCGCCGCCGTGGTGGCCGGATTCGCCGCTGCGGGAAATTCAGCCAACCGATGGCCGACCGATCAACCATATCGCTTTTTCGTATCGCCAGATCGAGCCGGTGCTTGAGCGAATGAAGGCCGCCGGCGTGGAAGTCGTGCAACCCATTCAGACAGACCAGCGGCTCGGCCACAACAGTTTTCAGGTCCGCGGGCCCGATGGCGTGTTGGTCGAGGTGGTCGAGGCTAAACCGATCCCGGAAGGCGTGTGGGACGAATGAGGCCAGCTTTTCGATGCTCGTGGCGCGGCCTAACCACGACCATCACTGCCGTCAAAAACTTCGCTGCGAACCGGCGGTATTGCGGCGAACCATTGCCCGGCTGAGCAGCAAATAGTTCGCGCCACGGAATTCGGTGATTCGCCCGTCGACGGTCCATTGCAATTCGGTTTGCGCCTCGGCCATCGTCTGCGCCACGCGCTCCAGGGCCAAGTTCTCCAAGGCGTGAACGTCCCAGCGGCGATCGGCCGAGTGGAACGTGAGCCGATCGTCGTCCACCGTGAAGTGCCCTGGAACGCTGTCCAACTCGGTCCCCTCACGGGCGAGCGACGAATCGGCCGTCGCCTCGGTTGCCTCCAGGTCCACGCTTCGCGGCGCCTGGCCCGGCGCCCGGCTGAACCAACTGCACATGACCAGCGCCGAAAACGCCGCCAATCCCCAGGCTGGCCGCAGGCAAACGTGGCGATAGATGCGAATCATGGGATCCAAGCCCGACGGGTGAAACGATCTGTCACACCAGCAATCAACGGCGCACGCTTGCTCATCGGACAGCGTCGGCCCGGTTCACGAGTGTGTCTGCCCCCGGAAACGTTCTTGCCCAGAAAACAAGGCCGGGAGCGCCATTTGGGCAAAGTCTGCGGGGACTGGCCGCGGCCCTATTCCAGGTCGCGCCGCCGACGGGTATCGTGATCGGACGGACACCAACCGTGGGGCGCAACAGCAAAGGCTTGTCATGCTGGAACTCGAAACTCACGGCCGGACGACCGTGCTGCGTCTGGCCCGCGGCAAAGGAAACGCTCTCAACATCGAGTTTCTCCGGGCGTTGATTGACGCCTTGGCTGAACTCAATCGCAGCGATGCCCGCGCGGTGGTCATTACCGCCAAGGGCGGCGCTTTTTGTGCCGGCGTCGACCTGCCGGCCGTTCTGGCCGGTGGCGAAGCCTTTCTGCGCGAGTTCCTGCCGGTGCTGGTTGAGTTTTTTAGAGACTTGGCCATGCTCCCCAAGCCCGTGGTGGCGGCGGTCAATGGACATGCGATAGCCGGTGGCGGAATCATCGCGCTGGCCTGCGATCAGCGGCTTATGGCTCACGGGAAAGGACGGTTCGGGCTGACGGAGGTCAAAGTGGGTGTGGCGTTTCCCACTTGGGCCATCGAAATCGCCCGGCACGCCACGCCGCCGCAACACTTTCCCACCCTCGTCGGGACCGGTCGGACGTTTTCGGCGGACGAGGCCCTGGCTCGGGGCCTGCTCGATGAACTGGTTGAACCCGAACGGTTGCTCGACCGAGCGTTGGAAGTGGCCGACGAACTGGCCGGCATCCCGGCCGCGACGTTCGCCATGACCAAGCGGCAGATTCGCCAGCCCTTGCTCCAGGCGGTGGCCATGCACGAGGCCCGCGACACACCGGCGGCGGTCGACCTGTGGTGTTCGGCCGAAGTTCGGCAGGCGATTGACAACTTCGTCGCCCGAAACATCAAGCGTTCGGGCTAGGCTGCATCCTTTCCACCCACCCAGACGGACCGGC
>CAYWTU010000190.1:0-7216 GCA_964461275.1 uncultured Pirellulales bacterium
GCCGGGCGAGGGCGATGTTCTCGCGAATGGTGCCGTTGAACACGAACGGGTCTTGCGACACCACTCCCAGACGACCGCGGTACGATCCGACCTCAATGTCGCGCAGATCGACGCCGTCGACCAGCACTTGGCCCGCGGTCGGCTGGTAGTAGCCCAGCAGCAGCTTGAGCAGGGTCGACTTTCCGGAGCCGCTTTCGCCCACGATGCCAATCGTCTGTCCGCGGCCAATCGACAGCGTCACGCCGTCGAGCGTCTTGCCGCGCGTGCCGTAGGCGAATTCAACGTCGCGAAACTCCAGGCCTCGCTCCAAGCGCCGAAACGCCAGGCGCTCGCCGCCAAATGGTTCCTGTTCGATTTCCAGGATCTGGTACAGCCGGTCGACCGCCACCAAGGCGTCCTGCAACTTGATGTTTACGGTAGCCAGGCGGCTGAGCGGTTCGAGCAGGGTAGCCAGCAGTGTATGAAAGAACAGCAGTTGGCCAATGCTCAGGGCGCCGTCCATGACGCGATGCCCCCCGTACCACAGCACGCCCATGCCAGCCACGCCGGCGATCAGCGTCACCAGCGAGTTGAGGCGGATGTCGAGCTTGTGCAGGGCGAACATCGATTGCGCGAAGGCGACCAGTTTCGCTTCCCCGCGGGCGAGCCGTTGGTCCTCGGCATGAAACGCCTTGAACGTCTCCACGCCCGAAAAGTCTTCGATGAGATGCGCCGAAAGTTGGGCGCCGTCCTCCATTGATTGTTGGGACCGCCGGCGAATCGACCCATGGTGTAGACCCACGGCCAACAGGAACAGCGGCGCCGTTGCGCTGGCCGCCAGCGCCAACGGCAGATCGTACAGCCACAAGACGCCAAACAGCGTGAACACCATCAGACCGTCCACGATGGCGGTGGTGGCGGCGCCGTTGATCGCGTCTCGAAGCTTGGCGATGTCTGTAACGCGGGAATAGATTTCGCCCACGCGCCGGTTTTCAAAGAATCGCAGCGGCAGCCGCAAGACGTGTTCGGTGTAGCCACCCAACAGCGCTAGGTCGATCTTGCGGCCAATGAAAGCCAACAGGTATTGCCGGACGACGCCAAACGCCGTACGAAACAGCGTGATCAGCAGCATCCCGATCCCCAACGCGTTGAGCAGCGAACGCTCGCTACGGACCAACACCGAGTCAATCAGATGCTGGACAAAGTACGACGTCGAAATCGCCAACAGCGACATGAGCAGGGCGCACGCCACCACCTCCACCAGCAACGCTCGGTGTGGCAGAAGCAACTGCACAAAGCGAGACCACGGGCCGGCCTTTCCGTCCGCGATACGCGGCGCCGCCTCGTTGGGCCACACCAACAGCAGGTTGCCGCTCCAGCGCCCGCTAAACGCGGCGGTCGCTTCCCAACCGACGCTCCCGGCCGGGTCGGCAATGAGCGCTTTTCCCTTGCGCAATTTCATCAGCACCACGAAATGGCCGTTGCCATCGGCATCGGTAACGTGGGCTATGGCCGGCAGTGAAACGAGCCCCAACGACTCGACGCTGGGGCAGCGGACCGCTTTGGCCGAAAACCCTAGCGTCTGGGCCGCCCGCAGCAGTCCCAACAAACTGGCGCCCGAGCCGTCGGTGTCCGACAAGTCGCGAAGCTTTTCTAGACCAACGGTCTGGCCGTAATGGCGGGCGACCGTCGCCAAGGCGGCGGCCCCGCAATCGCTGCGGTCGTTTTGTCTCACCAGTTCGGTCCGCCGCCACATGGCCAAGTCTCCCGGGTCACGCGAGACCCGTCGCGGGTTTCGCTAGCCTTCCAGCGAAGACAGGCCCGAGATGTTACATCCGACTCCGGGCGCCAATGGGCCCGTCGGCTACCTGGTCAGACCGTGGCAGCGGGCCAGGATGCGCATTCCCTTGCCGGCCAGGCCACCCCTGAGACCCGGTAGTTCGAATCGGTCCTGTGCCATTTCCGTGTCGGCAAAAGTATCCGCACCATCCGTTTCAACCAGTCCCCAAGCTGCGGCGAAGGGATCATCGTTCGAGGGCGCCAGAACGTCGCCGAAAAGCTCACGAGTGCGGCGCTCCAGTTCCGGTTCATTCCACAACCGCGCGAGTTCAAACAGCGCTTCCGGGGCGCGGCCCGCGGCGTCGCGCTGCGCCGGGTCCCAAGCGAGCCGATCGACGATCGCCCTGGCTGTCTGTCGGGCGATCCGTGCAAAATCCGAGCGTCCCGTGTACAAAGCCAAGTGGGCCAGGAACAGCGCAATGCCAGCCTGACCCGCGGCGACATCGCAGCCGGCCGGTCCAATCGACCATCCGCGACCGCGAGGGTGAACGGTGATCCAGCCGATGTCTGGCCCTGTGTGGTGCGCCAGTTCCAGCAGGCGATCGCCAATCCGCTCAGCCGCTTCAAGGTCGTCGCCATATGCGGGCGCCGGTGACGCGGCGTGTCCAGCCACGGCAAACGCCGCCTGAATGAGCCAAGTCTGTCGCGCCAGGTCGGCCTGGCTAAGTTGCCGTACCCGCTGTTGAACCAGGTCCCAGGCCGATTCGGGAAAGTACCGCTCGACCAACTCACCGGTCGAAGTCACCAGGTCGCAACCGCGCACCGCGACGGTAAACAGCGGGACGTCGTTGCGATCCAGATCGGCTAGCTCGTGCGGCAACGCCTGGGCCAGGCATGGAAAATCGCGCGTCCGCGACTCGAGTCGGGACAACAGTCGATTTCTCACGTCTGCCGACGCCATGGCCTCGGGATGCAAAGTCTGTTCCAGCAAGATGCCATAGACCTGCGTGGGACGGGCGATGAACCGCGCCTCGTCGCCGGCAAACGGCGCCAATGGGCCGGTCGGCGACAGCAGCTCGCGCTGGTTCTGGCACAAGATTTCGTACGCGTCGGCAAACCCCGCCAGAAACGCCGCCTGATGGCCGCGGTAGCTGACCGGCCGACCGGCGAGCGTGGGGCAATGGCTGCTCGGCGGCGTTTCTACCGTCGCCTCGCCCAGGCGCATGTCGGTCCGGCCAATGTTTTCCCACACCGGGGCTCGAAACGGCGTCGGAACGCCTGCCGTGGCGCCCATCCCGCTAAAGTCGATCGGCTGCTCAAATCCCTGCACGTAGGAAACCACCGGCAACATCTGCAGCGCCAACACCGAATGGGTCAACCCCAACGCCGCCGCGTCTTTGCGCACGCCGGGCAGCCGGTGATGAAAAAGCGCCTCCAAGTCGATGAGCACCGGATGTTCACCGTGCGCCAGCAGATTCTCGGCGTGCAAGTCGGTGCCCGACAGCAGATACGCCAATGCGGCAAAGCTACCCAGCCGGTGATAGAACCGCTCGACGGCCGACCCGTCGGCCGCGTCCGTCTGCGGCACAAATTCAACCCAGCCGTATGCCCCCCGATCGAGAATGCACAATTGGCGGAGTGGATGCTTGGCGCCCCGCTGGTTGAGCCACGCCACAAGTTCCTGAAAATGGGCCTCGACCGCTAGGGAGCGCGGCTTGTACACCAGGCGTTGGCCGCCGGCCAGCGTGACGACCATCACCGATCGTCCGCCGCGATGTAGATCGCCCGAGCCGCCTTGGATCTCCACGACGCGCCCCGGCGACTGCCCCGAAAAAAATTGTTGTTGCAAGCTTCGCCAATCGGCGGCGAACCGTTTGGCGAATTCCAGGCTCGCCGTCAGCCATTGCTCGACGGCGATGGACGCCTGCCGGGCCAATACCGGGTAACTCGCCAGGAATTCGCAGGCTCGCTGTGGGTCCGCCAGTTGTTGCGTGAAATAGTCGAATTGTTCCTCGGGCGTGTCGCCCACAAGCTCATGGGCCTGCCCCGCCCGATGCATCTGAAGCACCACGCAGCGAACGGATAGCCGGCTCAGTTGCGCCAACAGATGCGCGAGCAAGTGCGAATCTAATGACTTGAGGTCGTCCTCGTCGGTGGAGGAGATAGGCACGGCGGCCAGGCCGTCGCGCAGGCGCTGGCGGGCCGAGAGAATCAAAGGGGTCAAGGGGGCCAGGAGTTTGCCGAACGGGTCGGCCGAATGGCCGCCAACCGGCGCCGGCGCGGCCGCCGCATACGCCTCGAAGTCCAATGCCAGCCGCTGCATCCAAGGGTGCGCCGGATCATCGACCTCCCCGCGGCCCATGTTCCGATCGGACCTGCCGAACGATTCGTCGCCTGCCTGGGACAACAACGCTGCCGATAATTCTGCGGCCATGGCGCACCGACTTCGATTCTAGGACGTCGAAAACTAGGGGTAAAAAGGAAAAGGCGGGCGCTCGGTGCACCGAGGCCCGCCCTCATGGCGATTCCAGGACTACAGGGCGTACACCGGGTTGATCCGCGACAGGTACGAAAACGTCGGGCTCTTGGTGCAGCCGTGGCAGCCGCTGCAAATCGCGATCGCCAACTTGCCGTCGACGGTGGCGGCTTCGGCTTCGCTGAGTTCGACGGCGCCGACCGGGCTGTCGCCGACCTTGGCGCACTTCTGGCTGCTGTTCTTCCAGGCCTGCAGAAAATCGAAACGGGACATGACATTCTCCTTCACTCTGAACCCGCACAAGTTGCTGCTTGGCGGGCGGTTTGGCCTCTGCGGTTGTTAAAGGTCTGCCGTCGGTGAGAGGCCGTTGTCCGGCGGAGACCACTTGTTGTCTACTTGACAGAGCGGAATTCCTCGCTGCTTGTTACCCAAGAATCTTGGTTGACGTTACAACCACGATGCCTTGTCCGATCCACAACGCTATAAGCGTCACCGCGTCGATCGCCGATAGGCCGCACCCGCGAGCCCATTCCGACGGCGCGCAAGGGGCCAGTGTTTCGAGTTGCCGCAGAAGATCAGCGCTGTAGGCGTCAAACGCCGCGTGTTGAATCTGCTCGCCACGGGCGAAGAACAATGTCGATCGCGGGCAAGGTGACTCGCTGTTTCCCGTCGCGACACTCAGCCGACCCCAAACTCGGATCGGATGGACGTGCAACATCGGGTCACGGATCAGGGCATTTCCGCGCTGCGCGGCCGCCTGTTTCTCACACGCCGCCACGAACCGCAGATACTCGTCGCGCCTCTGATAGGCCAGTTCCAGACAAGCGAACTCGGCCAATTGATAGGCCAGAAAATCGGCCTGTTGCAGGGTGAGTTGGCTGGTCGCTCGCAGCCAGTCGAGAAACTGGGGCGTCTCGCGGCGGCCAAACGCGTACGCGCCCCGCGGCGTGCGCCGAACGTAGTCGAGCGCCTGGGCCTCGAGATCGTGCAGCACCAGGCCGACCAGCGCAGCGTCTTCAACGAGCATCCGTATCCGCTCGCCCTCCGCGTTGTCCACGTATCGCTGCACGTCGGCCGGGCCGCTGCCGTCCATCAGGTCGGGCAACACCGGTCCAATTCGACCGGCCGCCAGGGCCCTCGCGTAACGCGACAATTGCGCGTCGTAGGCATCATAAGCTGTGGTTGCCGCGTTCATCGCTTACCTCGACAAGACCGCTACGGCGTCGACGTATTGCGCCAGGTGGCGGGCCTTGTGGACTTCGCTGGCCCAGCCCGCCTCGCTGGGAAAATTCCAGTCGCGCTCGATAAACACGGCCTGCACTTTCGCTCCCGCTAGTTCCAGCGCCCCCTCGTACAGGTCCCACACCTCAGCCGGAATTGGTTCGGAATGGCTGTCGATGTAGCGCTGTCGCGCGGAGTCGAAGTATCCGCCGGCCAGGTGCATTTGCACCCGCGGCGCAGCCGGCACGACCGCTTCGATGAACTCTCGAGCGCTCGCGCCAAAATTACGCTCGTTGGCGTAGGCATTGGTCACATCGAGCAACAATCCGCAACCGGTCCGCTCGAGCATTCGGCGAATGAACGTCGCTTCGTCCATCTCGCCAGCCAGGAGAAAAAAATGAGCCAGGTTTTCCAGGTAGAAGTCCAAGGGCTGAAACCGCCGTTGCACGAGGTCGATGTTGCGGCAGGTGGCGTCCAGTGCCGCCTGGGTCAACGGAGGCGTCATCACGTGTCCGGCGCCCGGTCCGCGGCGGCCGTGCGAGAATCCCAAGTGGTCGGTGATGGCGACCGCGTGGTTTTCCTGAGCCACTTCAACCAAGGCGTCCAGATAGCGCGGCGCCGGCGGCGCCGGACTTGAGATCGATATCTCCAGGGCGTGGACGCTGACGTAGTCGAACGTCAGCCCGTCCAAATACGCGCGGGTTCGCAGCGGGTGCGAGGCCCGCTGAAAGTCGACCTCCACCGCGTTCCAGTCGGCGTTGCCCACGTACGGCAAGTTTGCTTCGCGAAGGGCGTACCCAGTGGCCGGCAGCATGGCGCAGGCTCCCTAAGTGTGAGACGGTCGGCGGGACGCATCGTCCCACTCGTCTCCCCCCAGGGCGCAGGCGGTAAGCGGTTGTTACACGCCCGGCGAAGCGGCCAACAATACAAGCCCGCCGCAAACCGTGGCCCTACGCCGCATCCGCCGGCGGAACCAGCGCCACCGCCCGGCACCAGGCGGCGCTGGCGGCACGGATCTTGACCGGCAAACACGAAACGTAAAAACCGGTCGGCCGCGGCAGGCGTTGCAAATTGGCCAGCTTTTCGATCTGGCAGTATTCGCGAGTGATGCCCGCAAAGTGCGCCGGCCAAATGTACCGGCCGTCGCCGGTTCGCTTAAAGTCGGCCAGCATGTCGGCAAACGGCCGATCGATCGTATAGGCGTCGATGCCAATCACGCGGACGCCCTGCTCCACCAGCCACAGCGTCCCGTCGCGCCCCAAACCCGGTTGTCGAAAGTAGTCGGGCGAGCCCAGACGCTGGTCGGCGCCGGTGTACAACAGCACGATGTCGCGCGGCCGCAGCGCGTGCCCGACAATGTTCAGCGCCGCTTGCAGTTCGGTTACGGTGATTTCTTCGCCGGCAGGTACGTGCCGTACGTCCAGTCGCACGCCGGGCGCCAAGCACCACTCGAGCGGCACCTCGTCAATCCGCCGCGCCGGTCGGCCTTCGCTCGTCGGACCGTAGTGGTAGGGGGCGTCGACGTGCGTCCCGGTGTGCGTGATGGCGGTGATTTGTTCGACGGCCCAGCCTTGGCCCTGTGAGTAAGGCAAATCGGCCGGCGTGACGCCAAAAAACTGTTGCATCTGCGCCAGCCCCTGGCCGGCGTGATCGATGTATGCGATCTCGGCCGGCAACGGCTCGTGCATTGCTTGATGCTCAAGCGGAACGCTCAGATCGATCAACTGCCAACGAGAAAGGTCCACGTTTGCCTCGGCGGAA
>CAYWTU010000191.1:0-7212 GCA_964461275.1 uncultured Pirellulales bacterium
CGGGGTGCTGAAGGCGTTGAGTTCCATATTCAGCACCTGATTGCTGCGACGCAGGCGGTGTTCCGGCGAACCGTCGAAGTAGTCTTCCACGTTCTCACCGTTGAGGTCCGGCAACAGGTCGACCACGATCGGCGTATTCAAGAACACACCGCCTCCTGGACGCAGGTTGCGGCTGTCTTCCAGCGAATCCAACTGCCAGTAGGTGAACTGAATCGCCGTACCCGAGCAGAAAGCGCGACCGAGGTTGACTTCCCAGCCGGCGTTCCAGTCGCCCGTCACGTCACGGCCGTTCATGAGCTGCTGATCGGGCACCGCGGCGTTGGCCGAAAAGTACTGAGCATTCGGCCGATCGCGGGTCAGAACCATCGCGCCCAGCGAGCCATACCAGCCTTGGCAGCCCGGCGGATAGCCGAACATTCCGCCGCAGCCGTAGGCGGCGCCGCCAAACGCGGCACAGCCGGCGCCGAAGCCGCAGTTCTGGCAGCCATTGCAGCCGAAACCACAGCAACCGCCGCCGCAGCCGCCGTCACAGCCGCCGCACGAACCGCAGCCGCCATCGCACCCGGCATACGAGCCGCCGCACGAGCCGCAACCGCCGTCGCACGAGCCGGTCAGGGCGCCGTCGTACGGGGTCAGTTCTTGAACCGCCGGTTCAGCACCGGTCGGTTCCTGAGCGCCCACGGGGACAACGCGGCCTTGGGCCGGCGCGGCGCCCAGCGTCACATACGGATTGGCCGACACAGGGGCCGGCGCATACGCGGCGGCCGTTGTCGGCGACAAGGGGGACAACGCAACCTGCTGAGCTTCGGCCGACGCGGCCGACAGCGGCAGGCAGAGTGCAAGCGTGCACTTCCATGCAGACAGTTTCATAAGATTCCCACTCCTTTCGGGAAACGGACGGACCCGGGCCGACCCATCCATTGGGCGCGATGCTCCCGGCGTCGGTAAACAACAGGCGGGTTCCTCTACCCGCACGTGCGCAGGTCCGCGGAACTCCGTTTCACGCACTGTGAGCATCGGACGAGTCTTTCGCCGCAGTCCGCGAAAACAACCTCGTTTTCGGCAGAATTCCCAAGACCAACACCTGACGCACGGAGGTTTTGTCAGAACCCAAATTCCAGGAGCGTTGCGCAGCTCGTGCACGTTCGGCGCATCAGCGCGAAACGAATCGTTGCGCACCGCAGGCGCTTTCGCGCGGCCAGGCGCAACCCACACAACCGGCGGCCCGGCGACCGGCATGCCCGCTACTACCCGCCCTGCGCCGCCCGAATTTCGAATCCGGCTGTTACAACTGGCGCCACGCGACCTCCGATTGCCGCCTGCCGGCCGATTCCGCCCCGCGCCGGTTGTGCTAGAATGACCGGCCGCACCGATTGTTCCGGCGCTGCCGGAAAACGACGGGTCTTCCACCAGGAGCCACGATCATGCGGACGCTGCGCGGCAAACGGGTTTTGATAACGGGCGGGGCCCAGGGAATCGGTCGCCAGACGGCCCTGCGCTTTGCCCGCGAGGGGGCCGAGATCGTGATCGTAGATCTCCGCCGCGAGCAGTTGCCCGCCGTGACCGACGAAATCCAGGCCCTGGGCGTGAAGGCCCACGCCTATGTGCTCGACGTTACTGACTTCGAGTCCATCCCCGAGCTGCGCGAGCGGATTCTGCGCGATGCCGGCCCAATCGATGTATTGATCAACAATGCCGGCACGGTCTTCGGCGGACCGTTTCTCGAAGTTCCCTGGGAGAAACACGCCCTGACGTACAACGTCAACACCCTGGGCGTGGCGGCCATGGCGTACTACTTTTTGCCCGATTTGATCTCACGACCCGAAGGACACCTGGTGAACATTGCCAGCGCGGCCGGACTGGTGGGGCTGCCCTTCGGCTCGACGTACGCGTCGAGCAAGTGGTCGGTCATCGGGCTCTCGGAGTCGATCCGCCTGGAACTGAAGCGGCTGGGCAACGGCCACGTGGGCGTGACAAGCGTCTGCCCCAGTGTGGTCAACACGGCGCTGTTTGCCGGCACGACGCCTGCCAAGACGACCAAGGTGCTCGACCCGGCGTTCTTGGCCGACCGCATCTGCCGGGCCGTGCTCAGGAACAAACCGTTCGTGGTGGAGCCGTTCCTGGTCCGACTCACGCCGCTTTTCAACGGCGTGTTGCCGCAGCGGGTTTGCGACTGGATGTTCAACTACTTCGGGGCCAGCCGGGCGATGGAAACCTGGCAGGGCTACACCAAGGATCAAATGACCAAGCAGCCCGAGCCGCAGCGCGTGGGGTAAAGCATGGCGTTGCCCGGCGCGGTGCGCGAATCGCGCCAATTCAAGCCGCTCGGCGCCGTGGGCCTGCGCTGCCGTCATAGTAGACCCATGTCTAGCTGGTGGTTGAACCCGCAGGCCGCCGCCAAGGCTATGCCGCAGGAATTGGTGTGAAGATGGCGTCCTCATCGAAAATGCACGTGTCTACTTCAGTCACAGCGGCCGATGCGGAATCTCGCCTGCTTGCGCTGCGTTGGAGCATATACGCTTTGCTAGGCGCCTTGGCCGTGGGGAGCGTACTGGGGCGCACGTTGGCGGTGCAAAGCGTCGACCGCATTGGCCTGGAGCAACACCTGCACCGACAAGGAAAACTTCGCGAGCCGCTCGTGCGCCCGTTTCTAAGCGCCAATGATCGCAGTCGGTGGTGCACCATTCGCGCGCTGGTGGAGGAAGGGCGCTACGAAATCGACAACATCATCCAGCAGCCGGGCTGGGACACCATCGACATGGTCAAGCACGATGGCCACTTATATTCGAGCAAGCCGCCGCTGCTGCCAACGATACTGGCGGGCGAGTACTGGCTCATTCAACGTTTGACCGGCGCTACGCTGCGGGAACATCCGTTCGCCATCGGCCGGCTGATGCTGTTGAGCTTGAACTTGCCGTCGCTACTGGCGGTGATCTGGGTCGTGGCCCGGCAGGCCGAGCGATTCGGAACGACCGACTTCGGACGGGTGTTCGTGGTGGCGGCAGCGGCGCTGGGGACGCTGCTGACCACCTTCGCGGTGACGCTCAACAATCACCTGCCGGCCGCGGCGTGCGCGGCCTTATCGCTGGAGTTTCTGGTGCGGGTGTGGCACGATCGCTCGCGGCGGGCTGCGGACTTCGCGGCCTTGGGGCTGCTGGCGGCATTGACCGCGGCCAACGAACTGCCGGCATTGGCTTGGTTCGCCGCCGTGGTGGCTCTGGCTGCCTGGAGCGACCTGCGGCGAACGCTGTGTTGGCTGGCGCCGAGCGCCGCGCTGGTCGCTGCCGCGTTTTTCGCCGCCAACTACGCCGCTCACGGCTCGCTGGTTCCAGCCTACGCCCACCGGCAATCGGGCGAGAATTGGTACGACTACACCTACACCGTCAACGGTCGGATGCGCGAGAGTTACTGGCGGAATCGACAGGGGATCGACCGCGGCGAGGCCGATCCCGGCCGTTACGCCTGGCACGCGCTGGTGGGGCATCACGGAGTGTTTTCGCTGACGCCGCTGTGGCTGTTGACCGTGGCTGGTTGGTCAGTGGCCGCGGCGCCGCGCCGCGCTGCCCTGCGCGGCGTGCTGTTGACGGTGGCCGCCGTTTCGCTGATCTGCATCGTCTTCTATTTGGCTCGGCCGCAGATGGACCGCAACTACGGCGGCATGACCAGCGGGTTTCGCTGGGTGTTTTGGTTGGCCCCTTTGTGGCTGGTAAGCATGTTGCCGGCCGTCGATTGGTTGGCACACCGGGGGCGCTCGGCACGCGTCGTCCTGCTGGCGCTATTGGCGCTCTCGGGACTCTCGGCCAGTTATCCCACTTGGAACCCCTGGACGCATCCCTGGTTGGTCGACCTGGGCAACAGTTTGGGGTGGTGGGATTTGCGATGAGGCTGTCACTTCGCGACGCGTTGGGGACGCCGCGTTGGGGGCAAGAGCTCGCATGTTACGAACGCGGAGCGGCGCGCGGCTATTCCAAGTACAGCTGCTTCTCTCGCAGCGGCTGGCGACTTTGGTACAACGATCGCCGCCGGGCCGCGCGGGTAGCATAGGTCATGTCGCCGCGGGCTTTGGAAATAGCTTCGGCCTGATCGAGCCTGCGGAGCGCCTCGCCGTATTGCTCGGCCTGGGCGTGAGCAGCGGCCAGCGTGTCGAGCGCCAGGTGATCGGCATAGCCGCTGAGCTGGCAGGCCCACTCGGCCCACCTGAGAGCCTCGATGCCGGCGCCCTGCCGACCTTTTTCCTGCACGGCCAACAGTCTCGCCAGAAAATTGGCGGCCGAAGGCTGGCGCGGATCGATCTCTAGGGCCCGCCGATACGCCGCGATGGCGCCGGACCGATCGTCGAGTGCCAACAGGGCATTGGCCAGCGACGACTGGGCGCGGATCGAGCGTGGATCGCACTGGGCGGCCCGTTGGTAATGCTCGCGAGCCAGCGCGACTTGATCGCGCTTCAGCGCCACATCGCCCAACCCCAGGTGGGCCTGCGCCAGTGATGGTCTCAACTCGGCCGCTTGCCGAAAGTGTCGCTCGGCGTTGTCCAGTTGGCCCTGGCGCGAAAGGACCACGCCCAGGTTGACGTGCGCGGCGGAACTTTGGGGAGTGATCGAAATCACTCGATTCCAGAGCGTGAAGCTGTCGCGCCAGTCGTAAACGCGACGCTGACAGGTCAGCCCACATGCCAACAGCACCGTCGCCGCAACCAGCCAGCGGGCCGCCAAACCTCGCCGCGTCAGCCACCAGGCCATGGCTAAGGTCGGCCCCAGAAGCGCCAAATACAGATATCGGTCGGCCACTGTGGACAATTCCTGATAGTGAAACGGCACGAGCCCAAGCACCGGCAACAGCGGCGCGAGGAACAACGTCGCGCACGGCGCCGCCCATCGCCAGCACATCAGCACGGCAATTGCCGCAGCCAGGACCACAATGGTCGCGACCAGCCAACCGGTCGCCCCCTGTGCCAGAACGACGCTCGGTCGGCGGCCGTATTCGGCGCACAGGTTCAACGGCACGAGCAATTTGGTCACGTAAAAGGCGACGGCGTCGAGGGCCACGGCCGGTCGCTGCCAAACGCCCGCGACTTCGCTAATGGCCGTCGAGGGTTGAACCATCCGGCTGAGCAGGCTCCAGCCCGCGCACAGCGCCAACCAGTCGGCCACGCGGATGAACGCTCGTCGCCAGGCTACGCCAAAGAGCGTGATCTCCAGGCCGATCAGCGCCACGGGCGTCACTACGGCCGACGGTTTCGACAACAGCGCCAGCGTCAAGGTTGCGCTCGCGAGGAGGCGCCAACGCCCGGCGTAAGTCGTGGGCGTTTGCAACGGCCGAAAGGCGCCGTCGATCGAATCGCGTGCCACGATCGCGCCGTTGCTCTTCAGGTAAAGCCAGATGGTCAGACACGAGAAGAGCGCCGCCAGCAATCCTCGGGCTTCGGAAACCCAGGCGACCGACTCGGCTTGCACCGGATGAAACCCGAACAGCAGCGCTCCCGCGGCGGCGGCGGCCGTCGTCGCCCCCAAGCGGCGAAACAGTCCCAGCACCGACACCACCACGCCGGCGTGCAACAGGAGGTTGAGCAAGTGAAACGCGCGAGGATCGAAGGCCTGGCCGGTGAAGATTTTGGCGACCAGCGCCGTGGCGCCCCAAACCGAATACGACACCGGAACGTAAAGTCCGAAATAGGGCCGCGACCAGATTCGCGCAAAGTTCTCGCCGCCGAGCGGATTGAACAGCGGGTTCTCGAAGATGTGGGCTGGGTCGTCCCAGGTGACAAACTCGAAGCCCACCGCCGGCCCATAGACCAACCCCACGGCCGCCAGGAGCAGTACGATTGCCGCGGCAATGGACCGGCGCTGCACGATTGAGACCCCGGTTCAGTAAGAATGGGAACAGGGCACGCTTGTCGCGCTACGGCCCGAACCAGACGCCATCTTGCCCACCACGCAGCACTTGCACTACTTCGTGCTGGCCCGCATGCACCGATCCGCCTCCGCCTGACCGGCGCGGCTATTTTTTCCGGGCCAAGGCGCGCTGCACGGCAGTCCCCATGTCGGCCGGGCTTTGGGCCACCTCGATGCCCGCCGCTTCCAGGGCGGCGATTTTCTCGGCGGCCGTTCCCTTGCCGCCGGAGATAATCGCTCCGGCGTGGCCCATCCGCTTGCCCGGCGGCGCCGCGCGACCGGCAATAAACGCCGCCACCGGTTTGGTGACGTTCTGTTTGATGAACGCGGCGGCCTCTTCCTCGGCCGTGCCGCCAATTTCGCCCATCATCAGAATCGCTTCGGTAGCCGGATCGTCTTGGAACATGGCCAGCATGTCGACAAACGACGTGCCGACGATGGGGTCGCCCCCGAGTCCGATACAGGTCGTCTGCCCCAGGCCCAGGTTCGTGGTTTGCCACACCGCTTCGTAGGTCAGCGTGCCCGAGCGACTGATGATGCCGATTTTGCCCGGTTTGTGGATGTAGCCTGGCATGATGCCGATCTTGCACTCGCCCGGAGTGATGATGCCCGGACAGTTGGGGCCGATCAGCCGCGACGTGCCACGCCGGATGACGTCGAACACGCGAACCATATCCAGGACGGGAACGCCCTCGGTGATGGCCACAATCAGCGGGATGCCGGCATCGGCGGCCTCCAAGATCGCGTCGGCGGTGCCGGCGGGCGGAACGAAGATCATGGTGGCGTTGGCGCCGGTCTTTTCGACCGCCTCGGCCACGGTGTCAAACACCGGGACGCCTTCGACCGTCTCGCCTCCCTTGCCGGGCGTGACGCCGCCGACCATCTGCGTGCCGTATTCTTTGCACCCCTTGGTGTGGAAGGCGCCGACCTTGCCGGTGATCCCTTGGCAAATCACGCGGGTGTTCTTGTTGACCAGAATGCTCATGGCAGCTTTAGGGCGAAAGGTGGTGCGAGGAATGTTGGGACACAGGCCCCACGACAGGGGCGGCGCGCTTACTTGCCGGCGGAGGCAACGACTTTCTTGGCCGCGTCGGTCAGGCCGTCGGCGCCGATGATCGACAGACCGCTTTCCGATAGCAGCTTGCGGCCTTCTTCCACTTCGGTGCCTTCCAGGCGCACGACCAGGGGCACGTTGAAGCCGACGGTCTTGTAGGCCGCTAGGATGGCGCTGGCGATCGTGGTGCAGCGCATGATGCCGCCGAAAATGTTCACCAGCACGGCCCGCACGTTCTTGTCGGCCAGGAGAATTCGGAAGGCCTCG
>CAYWTU010000192.1:0-7183 GCA_964461275.1 uncultured Pirellulales bacterium
GATCGGCATCTACGGCAATGGGACGTTTGTGCTCGACACCAACGGCAACGGCCGGTTGGACGCCGGCGACACCCGTCGCAGCTACGGCGTTGCCGGCGGTCGCCCGGTGGTTGGCGACTTCAACGGCGACGGTGTGGACGACTTGGCCATCTACCAGGCCGGGCGGTGGCGCTCAGACACCAACGCCAACGGCCGTTTCGACGCGACCGACCAGGTGTTCAACGTGGGCCAGGCAGGCGACAGTCCGGTGGCCGGCGACTGGAATGGCGATGGCGTGGACGAACCGGGCGTGTACCGCGGCGGGAAGCTACAGACCACGACCGAGGTTTCGCAACGCTAGCGGCCACCGACGCCAATTGTGAAATGAATCAGGGGGCATTCCACCGGCAAGGTGAAATGCCCCCTGTTATTGCCTCAGAAAACTGTTGCTGCGCCAGATAGCTAGCACGCGGTCGGCGGCCAACCTTACTTCGCTTCCTCGCCGCCGGGCAGGTCACCATTCTTGATCAATTCGCCGAACGTGGGCGACTTGTCGTCGTCCTTCTTCGACTTCATCTCGGACACCTTGTCCAGGCTCGCCCGGATCTTTTCGAGGTCCTTTTCGTCTTCCTTCTTCAGGAATTGGGACAAGGCCTCCCCATAGGCATTGCGGTCTTTCTTGCTCTTGCCCTTATGACAGATGTTGCACTTGGCCTTTTCGGCCTTGGCGGCCAACGCCTTTTCGATCTCCGTGCCGTCCGCCTTGGCGTACTTGGCATCGAACTCCTTCTTGTACGGCGGGCGAGCCTGCGCCGGAGCGGCCACCGCCAACAAGAGCCCCGCCGCCACCCAACCGCACACCCATCGTGTAACACGACCGTTCATGCGAACATCTCTCCTAGTACAGGTTTTGTTGCCAACCGGCCGGCCCGGGACGATCGTCCCAAACCGTAGGGAATTACCCAGTAAAGCCAGCGCTTCGGGGAGTGTCAACCGACCGAGGATGAGCCCGCCCTCTTGGGGGCTATCGTTCTACGGTCGCGCCCCCCGTTATTACGCCGCGTAATAGGCGTTGGTTTGGCAAAAAAAACCGGAGCGCGCCGGTTCAGCCAACCTTCATTGACCTCCCGCCCGGTCGTGCGTTACAGTCCCGGCCCAATGTCCGCCCGCTGACTGGGAAATGGCCGCCGCGCGCTCCTTGCGCCGCTGCAGGCAGGTATTTCGCGTAATACCCGGCAGGAGGCCGAAGTCATGTGTTCGATCCACCGCCCGCTTGCCTGGCTGACATCCGTTTGGCTCTCTGGACATGTGGCCTGGCTTTCCGCCGCCGAGACCCGCGTTGCCTTCGACATTCCGGCCGCGATCGAGTGTCGCGACGTCACTCCCCCCGGCTGCCGGAAGCATTGCCCAGACTGGAAGGTGATCGAGGGTCGGTTTCGCGTCTCCGCGCGGCTGATCACAGGCGTCGAGGCCGACATCGTGGATTTCGTCTATGTATTGGCCAGCCCGGAGTCGCGGTTGCGGATTGAAGATTATCTGCCGAACACCACGCTGGAAAGTGCCGTAGAAGGAGACCGCATCACCGTGGCCGAGTCCAACGAGTCGGCCCGCTCGATCTCCGGCGACCTGAAAGTCAATTACGCTCTGTTGAACGTGGGGCCGGCGGCCAATCAAACCACCAAACGAAGCGCCACCAACCAGTACAATGAAATCGCCCCCAAGTCGCTCGTATTGGCCAGCGGCACGACCAACCGAGGACACGGCGTGTTCTTCAAGCTGCGGCCCTCAAAGGCAATGTCGCTGGAAGGGGCCAAAGAGTTCACGTTTCTGGCGGTCGTGCCGCAAACGTGGCGGGCCGATTGGTGCGTCATCGCCTGCAGCGCTCGAGCCACGAAGCGTTCCTTGTTGCAAAAGTCAACGGTTGAGGCGGGTGGCCAGCAGGCCCACGTGGGTCTGCACCTCTGGGGCGACCGTGAGGCTCGGCAATTGGCCGCGGAGCTGTTTGACGTTCAACAGCTCCATGCCCCCCGATTGTCAAAGACCTTGGCCAAAGAAAGCGCTGAATTGCTGACCTGGATGCAGGATGCACCGGCGGCCAACGGTCGATGGGGCAGCTACGACCAGTGGTTCCGCAAGGTGTTTGGGGCCGCCGGCGATGCGGCCGAGACGGAGAAGGCCCTTGCCGCGCTGGCGGGTGTGCAAACTCGCTTAGCGGCATTCGCGGCGTCGCCCGTCGCGACGGTACGCCTGGCGGCGCCGGTCGTCGGACCCGGCGCCGCGCCACCCCTGCGCCGATAACCAGCGCGCGACGTTTTCTGGTGTTCATGCACGTGCGCGAGCAGGCCCCCTGCCGCCGCGCTCCCGGCGCCCCTGACCGTAAAGAATTTCGCGTGCAGCGAAGATCTCTCTGCGCCCCGCAACACCCTGCTTGCTGCCCATTGCCCGGCCTCCGGCCAGGGCGTTATCGTAGGACGCCATGATCTCCAACCAAGCTAGTAAATCGACTTCGCCGCCGTTCGCCGACCGGCTGGCCGCCGCCGTGCGACGCTGTCGCAATCCGGTGGTCGTCGGCCTCGACCCGCGGTGGGAATCGCTGCCGCGGACCTTTCTGAAGGACGTCAAAGCCAGCGGCATCATCCATCCGCAGGAGATTGCGGCGGCGTATGCGGAGTTTTGTCACGGCGTGATCGACGCCGTCGCCCCGCTCGTGCCGGCCGTCAAACCGCAGATGGCGTTCTTTGAGCAGCTCGGCCCCTTGGGCCTCACCGCGCTCAAGGCAATCATGGACCACGCGACGGCCAAAGGGTTACTAGTCATTCTCGACGGCAAGCGAAACGACATCGGCACGACCGCGCAGGCGTACGCCGAGGCGTACTTGGGCAGGGAGAGCCCCTGGGGCGCCGACGCGCTGACGGTCAGTCCCTATTTGGGCAGCGATAGTTTGACGCCATTTGTGGAAACGGCCCTGCAGCGCAGCGCTGGCCTGTTCGTGCTCGTGAAGACGTCGAATCCCGGCGGCGGTCAATTTCAAGACCTTGTGGCCGACGGCGAGTCGGTCTATCGCCGCGTGGGGCGTTATGTCGAGGAGCTGGCCGCCCAGTCGCTGGGGAATTGCGGCTACAGCAGCGTGGGCGCGGTGGTCGGCGCCACCTATCCGGAACAACTTGTCGAACTGCGGGCCGCGTTGCCGCACACTTGGTTTCTCGTGCCCGGCTTTGGGCATCAAGGGGGCGCGGCAGCCGACGTGGCCGGCGCGCTCGACGACCAGGGCCTGGGGGCGGTGATCAACAATTCGCGTGGAATCATCTTTGCTCACGCGCGCAAGGAATACGCCCGCTACGGCGAGGCGAACTGGCAACGCGCCGTCGAAGCCGCCACGCGCGACATGATCGACCAGCTTCGCGCCGAGACGCCGGCCGGCAGATTATGACGCAGTTGGTTGAGCGGCGTCGATCAGCGATGAACGGTGCATCAACGCCTTACGATTCGTCCGACGCCCGCATCCAGGGAGTCAACGTCGGTTGATGGACCACGATCTCAGCGGTCTTGAAATACAGCTCGATTTCGCGCTGCGCCGCTTCCGGACCGTCCGAGGCGTGAACCAGGTTCATCTGTCGGCTGGAACTAAAGTCGCCGCGGATGGTCCCGGGCGCGGCCTTCAAACCGCTGGTGGCCCCCAGCATTTCGCGCACGACGCGAATCGCTTCCAGGCCTTCGAGCACCGCCGCCACAATGGGTCCGCCGGTGATGAATTTTTCCAGGTTCGGATAGAACGGTTTGCTGACGTGTTCAGCGTAGTGCTGCTTGGACAAGTCGGGCGTGACCTGCATCAGCTTCATCGCCACCAGATTCAAGCCCTTGTCCTCGACGCGAGCCAAAATGCGGCCAATGAGTCGCCGTTGCACACAGTCGGGCTTGAGCAAGATGAGTGTACGTTCCACGCCGTTGTCCTCGAACGAATGGCTACAGAAAAATCGAACGACTGCCTGGCGTTCGATTTGCCCAGACGGGCGGCTTCTAAGGCGGCGATTCTAACGGCGCAAGCGGCCAGCGGAAAGGGCCGCATGCGGCCAGCAGCGCTGACTGCTGCACGCCCGAAGCCAGGGCCCTGCGGGGCCGGCACATCGAATGACTCGGGAAAGAAGCAAACGAACTCGCCGACAGATTCCGTTAATCGACGCCGTGCGTGACCGCCCAGACGGCCAGTTGCGTTCGGCTGGTAAACCCGGTCTTGCGCAACATGCGGCGCAGGTGGTCCTTGACCGTGTCGGCCATGATGCCCATTTCCGCGGCGATCTTCTTGTTGGTCTTGCCGGCAACCACCAGTCTCAACAATTGCAACTCGCGCCCGCTAAAGGGGAACTCAAGAACCTTCATCGTCGGCGACGCGGCCGGCGCCGTGGCAATCCGCCGCATCATCTCGCCCGTCCAAAGCGACTCGCCATCCGCGGTCCGCTGAATGGCGGCAATCAGATCCTTGCGCGAAATCGACTTATTGAGAAACCCGCGCGCGCCCAATGCCGACGCCTGCGCAATTTGTCGCGGATGGTCGTAGGCCGTGAACACCAGAACCGCCGTATCGGGGGTCTTGGTTTGTAAGGCGGCCAAGGCGGCCAAGCCCTGGCGGTCGCCAGGCGCGCCCACCTCCAACAGCACGACGTCCGGTCGATGCTTACGCACGGCATCGACCACGCCCGCGCCAGGCGCCACTTCGCCAATGACCTGGATTTCCGTCCCTTTGAACATCTGCCGCATGCCGGCACGGACAATTTCTTGATCGTCGACCAACAGAATTCGAGTCGCCATACGCCGTTCACCACGAGATTGGGGCGATGAGCGATCGGACATGGGTAGTACACGCTCGCCCTTGAGGCGAATACTCCCACCTGGGTTGGACGACCGGGGGGTCGTCGTTCGATTTTGAATCGACATGTCAGTGTCGCCTTTCCGGCGTCCCGGCGCCTATGCCTGTGGCGATCTGTTCCACCTGACGGCCATCGGCCAGCCAGGGCCTATTCAACTTAGTCGATTGACTAGTCGGGGTTCCATCCTTTCGGTGAAGAATAACCTAAACGATTCCAATGGAACAACTTGCGGATAACCGATCCCCTCGGAAAAACTACCCAAAGGGCGTTCCTCTGCATACCATCTCGGTACTAGTTTACCAAGGAGCGGTCGGCGAAGTTTCAACGACTCGAAAAATTAGTTTGGAAACAGTGCTGGAAAAAATCGTCGTTAGCCAGCGCAAGTCGTGTTGCACGAACGAATTTCGTGCAATCCGCAAGGGGTCAATCCTTTGTCACATCGCAAGGGGGGGGGGCCTTTCAACCCGAGTGCTCCGCTGCCGACCAACGGCATCCCACGCCTCGGTAGCCAGTGGGACGTCTCGTCAATCGCCAGTAAATCATCTTCAATGCCCCGTCGCGGTTGGGATATTGCTTGCGGTTGCGGATGAACTAGCGAATCGCTGTTGACCAGCTCGATCAGGTTCGTCGTGTACGTCCCCTTACGGATCGGCCGGGGCATCTCGAACATCGTAATCATGCAAGGCCACTTGAGCTGTCACGGCAGTTCTTGTTCCGTCTCGATCACGCTGTTGGTCCGCAGTTCAGGGGAATATCAAATCCCCGCGGTTGGCACAGTGATCCTTGCACCCTGGTCGTACGACTGCCACCTGTCGCATGCGCGAATACGTATTCTTGCTCTCAACTCCGCACATTACGAGATATTCGCCAGCAAGGGCATGGCGGCGCGCAAAGTGCAGACAGCGTCACAACTCAAATCCAAAAACCTTCCGCTTGGTCGAAAGAATCAATGCGCGCGACGTATCTTTAGAGTCCAACAAATAACTGCACCGGTTATTACATTTCAACCGGAGTTAGCGGTCCGTTGCCCGGTTGTTTGGCAGCCGCTTATCTGCCTCCTGAGGATGATGCTCATCCGCCGATCGACAGCATTCCGTCTAGCAAAAACCTGAGGAAGTTTCCCCAATGGAAATGCACTCCATCAACACCAAAGCAAGGAAAACGTCGGCCGACAGGCTGCGTCGTTTAATGAAATTCGTCGCGGGTAGATGGTGCGCTCTTAGAACGAAACTTCTCGGAGATGCACAGTGCCGTCCACGAAATTCCCAGACGGCCGACAACCCATCGACGTTTGTTGATGTTATCAAAACACAAGACGAATTGGATCACAGAATTTACCCATTTGTTGCCGGTGATGCACGCATCGTTCCGGCGCAAGAAATCGCGATTAAGCAACGAAGATCGTGTGCATACTGGGTGAATAATTCGCCTTTAACAGGCATGTGGTTATTGAGGGTCGGGCAAGTCGTGCCTAAACTAGTGGTACCTCAGAAGGGACGGTATCTGAGGTATCGTGCGCCGACGCCAGTCTGCGCTTGCTCGCAGACCGGCTTCTTGCGAATGGCTTCGCGTGGCGCCGCGCTTTTATTGAGTCCTGGTCAAGCGCTTAGTCACGCTCCACGCTGGTCCTACAGCCCCCAACGCGCGGGGCAGGACGGCGACCAACACCCCAACGCATCCACCATGCCTCACCAACTCAGCAATGGTCATGCCGCCGCGCGGCAGCCCGCGCCGCTGCGCACTTCGTTGCGCGCTCTTTTCCGCCACAAGAAGAAGGCGTTGCTCTGGTTTGTCGTAACCGTAGGAGGGGCGGGATTGTGGACCGCTTACGGCCCAAAAACGTACCGCTCCGACTCGAAATTGTTCGTCCGCTTGGGACGCGAAAGCGTAACGCTGGACCCGACCGCCACGACCGGTCAAGTGGTGTCCATTACCGAGTCGCGCGAAAGCGAAATGAATTCGATCTACGAGATGCTGCACAATCGCGAGTTGTATGTGGCCGTGGCCCTCGAGGTCGGTCCGGAGGAAATTCTGGGCCTGCCCGAGCCGGCTCCAGAGGCGACGCCGGTGGACGCGGGCGGCGTGAACACCGAGACGGCGGCGGTGGAAGCTGGCGCCTGGGGAAAAATGGCCGATTGGGGGCGCAACGCCTTTCAATCATTCGTCGAGTCGCTACGGGGAATGAACGGCGCCACGGAGGAAGCCAAACTGCTCGACGGCGCGGTCCGCAAGCTGGAGAACAGCCTGCACCTGGCCGCGGTGCGCAAGAGCAGCATTGTTTCGGTCGCCTGCGACGCCCGCACGCCCTCCTCGCGGTGAAACGCCTTCAGCACGAGCGC
>CAYWTU010000193.1:0-7163 GCA_964461275.1 uncultured Pirellulales bacterium
AACCTCGCCGCGGATGTTCGGGCCATCGATCCGATCGGTGACCACCGCTGTGCCTCGCGTCACCTTTTGCTTCACCTTGGTGTCGTAGAAACCGTCGTCGGTTTCTTGTTCGGGTCGATCGCCTTCGCCGCGTCCGTCGCCCATTCCCTGGCCCTGCCGCATTCCGCGATTGCCGCGCATCCCGCCGGCACACGCCTGGCATCCCTCGCCGTCGCACTCTCGGCAATTCATCGAGTCCTTGGCGGCTGAGATTTCATCCAGCGCCGCTTGCAGCATCTCGGCCTCGGCCGCCTGGCTTTCCAGCGACGAGAGTTCGCTTTGCATTTGCTGCATTTGCGCCGCCGCCTGGTCGGCTTTGCCTTCTCGCAATTGCTGCGCCGCCTGACCAAGCTTGGTGGCCATCTGCTTGAGGATTTCCGACTGGCCCGTCTGTTGCTTCAACTGATCCAGCTTCTGCTGCAACTCCTGGGCCTCTGCCGCTTGGCCGGCCTTCTGCTTATCGGCGATTTGCTTGGCCAGATCGTCCAGTGCCTGCTGCTGGGCGTCGGCCAGCTTGTTGAGCTTGTCCTGCATCGCCTGCATCTGCTGGGCCAATTGTTCGCGCTGTTTTTCGTCCAGCTTCTGGTCGGCCAGTTGCTGCCGCAGCTTTTCCAACTCTTGCGCAGCCTTGGCGAAATCACCCTGCCGAAGCGCCTTAGCGAGCTCGTCCGCCGGACCGCGCTGGAGGTCTTTGAGCTGGTTGAGTTGTTGCTGCAAGCGCTCGGCGCCTCCCAGTTGGTCGCGGCGTTTTTCCAGTTCCTTGGCCAGATCGTTCAGTTTCACCAGCGTCTGCTTGCGGTCGGTGCCGGCCGCCTGGCTCATTTCCTTCGTGCCGCGTTCCAGCCGCTCGAGTAAACTCTCCGCCTCCTTCAGACCGTCTTGCTCCGCTTGCTTGCGCCGCTCAGCTAGTTTTTGCTGGAGCTTGCTGGCCGATTTTTGCAGTTGCTTCTGTACGTCCGCGGCCGTTGCGCCCGAGGCCTGCGTCTGGCGCGCAGCCGGGTCGACCAACAATATCACCAACAGCGCCGCCCCTGCCGGCAGCGCCGGCAGCCACGACCAGCGCCCCACCTTCAGACCAAATCGATCGCCGACTTCAAGGGCCGCTACCCGCCGCGTGGCATCGTTCAACAGAGCCTGGCCGGCGGCCGTGTTGCAGTCGGCCGGCGCCAGACTCAGCGCGCTCGACAGCCGCTCTTTGAGTCCGAACCGCCGGTCGATCTCGATGGCCGCCTCGAGCGTCGAACCACCTCGCCACCACGTCCAACCCAAGGCCGTCACCAGTCCCGCCACTGCCCCGCCGGCCAACCACTGCCACGGCTCGCCCACCAAAGGCACGAATTTGTCCAGCGTCACGGCGGCAGCGGCCGCCAGCAGCGTGACAAACAAGCACCAAGGCGCCGCCGCCAAGAACCGCTGCAACGCCAATCGTCGGCGTGCCACACGCACCTGCCGCTGAAGAGCTTCCATGGACGTTCCTTGTGACGGGATTCGTATCTTGGACGCCGCCGGCGTCGGCGGAATTCCTCTGCCCTTAATGTACCGAATAGGCAATTGGGCCGGCCATTTCGTCAGACGCCTTGGCTCGGCTCCGGAAATGTCGCTTTCAAGGGAACTGCATCGCAGGCCGGCCGCTTGCCACAACCTTATGTTGTGCAACAACTTACATCGGGTGCTCCGGGCGCCGCTGGAACGCCCATTCCTTCCGTGTTCGGCCTTTGTGGCATATCTGGCCACCGCTATTATACGAAGCGCACCCGAGTTCCCGCGCCTTGGCCCGGTTTGTGGGCTGTATGGCGCCATCGGCCGTGTATTGCTTCGCCCACTGCCTTAGCCCAAGCTTGCCCGTCCCATGACCGAGTTTCGCATCGAGCACGATTCGATGGGCGACGTAAACGTCCCCGCCCATGCATATTACGGCGCCCAAACCCAGCGGGCGGTAGAAAACTTTCCGATTTCCGGTTGGACGCTGCCGTCGCCGCTGATTCGCGCCATGGGGCTAGTCAAGTACGCCGCCGGAGTCGCCAACCGCGACCTGGGCAAGCTCACCAAATCGGGCAAGAACCGGCTCGACGAAACACAAGTAGCGGCGATGCTGGCCGCCTGTAGAGAGGTGGCCGAGGGGCGCTGGGATCGCGAATTTCCGATCGACGTGTTTCAGACAGGCTCGGGCACGTCGAGCAACATGAACGCCAACGAAGTGATCTCTAACCGGGCCATCGAAATCCTGGGAGGCGACCGGTTTCAAGCCGAGAAACCGGTGCACCCCAACGATCATGTCAACATGGGGCAAAGCACCAACGACACGTTCCCCACGGCGATTCAAGTGGCGGTGGCCATCGAAATCAAACGCTGGCTCATCCCGGCCTTGGAGCGTTTGGGTTTGGTGCTTGAGGAAAAAGCGCAGGCTTGGGACAAGATCATCAAGATCGGACGCACGCACCTGGCCGACGCTACTCCGCTGCGCCTTGGTCAAGAGATTGGCGGCCTGGCGCGACAGCTTCGCCTTTCGGTCGGCCGAGCCCAACGGGCACTACAGGCGGTGCTCGAGCTGCCCATCGGCGGCACGGCGGTCGGCACCGGCATCAACACCCATCCCGAGTTCGCCCGCCGCGCCTGCGCCTGCTTGGCCCAGGAAACGGCTATCCCGTTTGTCGAGGCGGTCAACCATTTTGAAGCCAACGCTCAGCGAGACGGCCTGGTGGAATGCCAGGGCCAACTGCGGGCCATCGCCGTCACTCTATTCAACGTGGCCAACAACATTCGTTGGCTAGGCTCCGGACCGCGGTGCGGATTCTATGAACTCATGCTGCCCGATCGTCAGCCAGGCAGCTCGATCATGCCGGGCAAGGTCAACCCGGTCATGTGCGAGAGCATGATGCAGGTGGCCGCCCGGGTGATGGGCAGCGACCAGACGATGGCGCTGTCCGGAGCGGTCGGCGGCCAATTTCAACTCAACATCATGATGCCGGTGATGGGGCACGCCGCTTTAGAAAGCATCCAACTGCTAGGCAGCGCAACGCACGCCTTCGTTGACTTTTGCGCGGCCGACATGGAGGCCAACGAAGAGCGATGTAAGGCCTCGGTCGAGCAGAGCCTGGCCATGGTGACCAGCCTGAACCCGCATGTGGGCTACGAAAAAGCTGCCGCCTTGGCCAAGCAAGCGTTTAAGACAGGCAAAACGATTCGCCAACTGTGCGAGGAGCAAAACATTCTGCCGCGGGAGACGCTCGACAAGGCGCTCGATCCGTGGAGCATGACCGAGCCGCGCGCGTAGCCGCGCCGTGGGCCGGCGGCAACCGGCCGGCCAAAATTCGTCCGAACACCGCGCTTCGTTTTTCAAGGAGGAGAAACGATGGTTGGGCAGTCGCTGAAGTTCGCTGCATGTAGCCTAGGGGCCGCGCTGGCGCTGTTGACGGCCGCCCCGTCCGCGGCCCAAGCGCCGCCACGCGAGACGTCGGCCAAGGCCTTGGAAGGCGCCCCCCCGGGGGCCACGAATCGCGGCGACACGCTGCTCCGCGAGGCGCACGCGTTGACCAAGTCGGCCAAGAGCCGCGAGCAAATCGAACGCGTCCTGGACATGTGCCAACAGGCGCAGGCCCATCCGCTTAACGAGCCGATGCAGGCCTATGCGCGGCAGCTTTCGTCGTGGGCCTACAATCGCCGAGGCGAGTGGTACGCCGCTCACGATCAGCCCGAGGAAGCCCTGGCCGACTTCGAGGACGCGGTGGCCCTGGACAATACGCGCTGGCAGGCGGCCCACAATCGGGCCGTCAGTTACGCCCAGGCCGGCCGCATTGAGGAGGCCTTGGCCGACTTCGATCGGACCATCGAACTCAACGAAAATTACGCCAACGCCTATTTCAATCGCGGCGAACTCAAGTACGACCTGGCCGACTACGCCGGCGCCATCGAGGATTACGATCAGGCGCTGCGGCTGCGGCCCACCGACGTACCGGCGTTCAACAGCCGGGGACACTCGTACTATAAGCTGGGCGACTATCGCGCGGCGCTGCGCGATTACACTGAGGCGATCCGTCTCGATCCGCAGTTTGCCGCGGCCTACATCAATCGCGGCGACGCCCACGCCGACCTCGGCGAATTCGCGCCCGCCGCCCGCGACTATCGCGCCGCCATCCGCATCGATCCGCACATTGGCCGCGCCTATCAAAGCGCCGCCTGGCTGATGGCAACCTGTCCCGACGCCGCGTTCCGCAACGCCAAGCTGGCGGTGGAAGCGGCCGAGAAGGCGCTCGACATCGACGGCCAGAAGGAGCCCCGGTATCTCGATACGCTGGCCGCCTCCTACGCTGCGGAAGGCAACTTCACTGAGGCGATCGCGTGGCAGCGCCGGGCGTTGGAATTAGCCACGCCCGAATTGCGGCCGCGGTTTGAATATCGACTGACGCTGTACGAAAAGAAGCAGCCGTACCGCGATCGTTTGTCGGCTGATATTTTGGCCCGTCGTCGCGGTGGCCAGACGCCAGGGGCGCCCGAGGTGACCCAGCAGCAACGCCCCCGCCAGCAACCGGTGCAACGGGCCAGCGGCAATCTGCCGCGCGGCACTCGGCGGTAGGGCGTGTACGCGCGGATCGAGCGCGCTTCTTCGCTAGGCTAGCAAGCCTTGCCCGTAGGCCGGTACGGAACACCTAGCCGATGGTTCTTGGCCACCGGGCCGATGTCGCGTCGATTGAGCCGATCGCCAACCATCGCGCCGGCGTGATGTGCTGCAACTGCACGTCGTCGGCTTCGGTCCATGCGTGCTCCCCGGGGTTCACGGCCTACCGAATCTGCCATGCCGCCGCTATATGCCAAATGAGCTTGTGCCGCCTTGTTTCATGGCGGTCGTGGCCGATGTCGTGGCCAAGGCAAGCCTGGCGGGCCCGCGTTGGTAACAAGATCATCTGCTTTGCGCCAGGAAGGTTGCGAGGATTAGGTTTCTGACCGCTTCCGGCGCTCGTCAGAGCACATCGGTTGGCGGTGGGAACTCCGTTGCTGGAATGGGAGAATCAAGATGTGCTTTCCCTTGCCGCTGTCCGTGTTCGAACGCTACATGTTGGCGGACGACCGCCCCGACTATCCGATGACTTTCTTTCTACGGCTGCACCTGTCGGGCGAGATTCGCCGTAACGAGTTTGAACTGGCGTTGCAGCGCGTCGTGCGGCGGCACCCGCTCCTGCGAGCCATCGTCGAGGAAGTCGACGGCGTCGCCCGTTGGGCCCCGGCCCCAGGTGTGCTGCCGGAAGTGATTTGGAGCCAGGGCGGGCCGGTGGCCCCGACGCCACAAGTCCATCTGAATATTCGCCGACGCTCGGGGCTGAGGCTATGGGCGCACCAAAATATGTCGGAGCAGACGACGACGATCTTGTGTGAATTTCACCACGTTTGTTGCGACGGCGTGGCGGCCGCGCAGGTGGTCGAGGAGATTCTGGTGGCTTATGCCGTCGAATGCGGCGAACGGCACGAGTTGCAACCGCTCTGTCCGACGCGTCTGTGCGAACGTGAGTCACGCAACCATCGCCCGCTCGAGCGTCTGCGGCAATTGGGCCGCTGCGTGCTGGCGAGCCTTGGCATCGGACAGTTTCTGGCGAATCGCGTTGCGCCGATCGTCGCGCGACCGCCGCGCGAACGCGTTCGGCTGCCGCACGTAGCGACTTCGCTCACCTGGCGTTCCGGACGGAATGACCTCGCCCGGTTGCGAGAACAGTCGCGTCGACGCGGGGTCACGGTCAACGACCTGTTGCTCGAGCGATGGTTTCAGGCGCTGGCGGAGGTGGCCACGGCAACAGACGTTCGATCGCGCGAATATCTGCGCATCTCGATGCCGGTGAATCTGCGCGATGCGGGCGACGAGGCAATGTCGGCCGCTAATTGCGTCGGCATGGTGTTTCTCGACCGTTCGGTGCGGCAGGCCCGCGGTCGGCGCTTGCTCTGGGGAATTCGCCTCGACACTTGGTTCGTCAAACGATTCGGGCTGGCCAAAGTCTTCGCCCCACTCACGCGTCTGCTGGAGGTTTCGCCAGGGGGCTTTGCCCGACTGCTGCAGGGCCCCCACTGCCTGGCGACCGCCGTACTGAGCAATCTCGGTCCGCGGTTGAACGAGACCCCTTTGCCGCGAGACGCCCAGCGGATCGTCGCCGCCAACGTGACGCTCGAGGCGATCGACTTTCTGCCGCCTGTGCGATGGAAGACCCGAGCGGCGCTAGGAGTGATTTCCTACGCCGGGCGATTGCAGGTCTCGTTGCACTACGATCGAACCACATTGTCGCCCAGCGCGGCACGGGGCTTGTTCAATCGCTTCGTGGCAGGGCTGCGACAAACCGTGGAGGCAATTGCCGACGCGCAACCCAGAGCAGCCGCTTCGGCCGACACTGCTCAGTTCGAGTCGTGCGAACTACTGAGCGTTGAATAGCGCCGCGCGGAGCCCATGACGGCGGCGGAAAGGTGCGACGCACAGGTGCGCAGCGGCCGAGTCGTTGGGGCCCATGGACGCTCTTTGCGTTTCATTCACCGGGTGGGCGTCCCGTGGCGGTCCAGTGCCCTGGCGTGCGGCCGGGCAGCTCGACGCGAATGGCGCCGTCGACTTCCAAGATGCGGTCGTCTTCCGTCGTTAAACGTGCGTACAGCCGCAGATCGCGATGCGACGGCGGTCGGTTGGGCCAGCGGAGTTCAAACTTCAATCCTTTGCCGAACACCCCCTCGCGAAATCGGGCAGCCACTTCGCCGGAGGCGAAGTCCCAGCGAGCCACTCGCGCCGCCTCGCCGCGCTCCGCTGCGTCCAGCACCACCAGCGACAGCTTGCCGCGGGCGCGCACCACTTGCCCGGCGGCGTTCCGCGGTTCGACCACCACAATGAGCCCCTCGTCGCCCAGATGGCCGTCCACGTTGTGCCCGCCGGTCATCATGCGATTGAGCGTGATCTGGGTCACGAATTCGTCCAGCGGCGTGTCTTCGTTCCGTTTAAACAGATCGCCCAACTTCGGTTTGGGCTCGTCGATTACCTCCATGGCCGACGTGCGGCGGCCCACTCGAGAGGGCGCCCCGGCGACTTCGATTGCCATAGGGGGCAACTCTTCGGCCGCGCCCGGCGGTATGAAGCTGGGCCCCGCAAAGCCGCCTTGGGGCGA
>CAYWTU010000194.1:0-7144 GCA_964461275.1 uncultured Pirellulales bacterium
GCGGCGCACGGCGTAGGCCTGGTCGCTGTTCTGCGCTGAAACGGCGGATCGCATGTCGGCCACGGCTTTCTCGAGCGCCGCGCCTTGGGCCAAGAGGTGCTCGGTTCGCTTCAGCGAGTCCTCGACCTCCACCAGCAACGTCGCCGGACGATCCTCTTTGCGGACGTACTTTTCCACAAGCGCCAAGGCCTGTCGGGCCTTCGTGACCAGCTCCGCAAGCTTGCCGCTGGCGGCCTGATCGCTGAGTCCCTTGGCCAACCGCGGCAACAAAACGATGAGTTCGTTTTGGGCGAGCTCGAACGCCTTTTCTCGATCGATGCGCTCGAGCGTTTCCTGCACCAACGTCAGGTGCTTGGCGAAGTCGCCCCCCGCGTCAACCGATTGCCGAATGCTGGCCATTCCCTGATGAACGCGGGCGGTGCTGACCTTGTCGTGGTTGGGAAACCCCTTGAGGAATTGCTCGTATTTGTGGATCGCCTGGCTGTAGGAGCCGCCGTTGTAGTCGTTCTCGGCCTCGGCAAAGATTTGATCGCCTGACTGCCGATTGAGGTACACGAACAAGAGTCCGCCCACGAAGAGCAGCAGCACCAGCGCGGCGGTCCCCCAGACCATCAGCGGCGAATCCCATCCGCCGGCCTTCACTTTGCCGGTCGCCCGCCGCGGACGCTCGGGAACGTTCGGGGGAATCACTTCCACCGCGCCCAACTCCGCTACGCCTTCGTGGGAATCTTCCTCGGTCGCCGGCGGCGGCAACGCTTCGGCAGGCATCTTCACCGCGGCCGCCTTCTTGTCGGCCTTGGCCGCAGCTTGGGCCACGACCTCCTTGACCGCCTGTTTAACCGACTTGACTTCTGGCTTGGGAACTTCGACCGACGCGGACGACTCGTCTTCGTCCGGCGCCAAACCCAACTCTTCGCCGCCCGACGGTGCGGAACGGGGCGAGTCGTCGCGCAACGGCGCCGAACTGAAGTCGCCGATGAATTCGTCCAGGCTGCTGTCGGCGTCCGGTTCGATTTTGGATCGCGTTGGATCGGCCGTCGCCCGGACGTTGCGAAACACCTCGAGCTCGTCCAATCGGCCCGTGGTCGAGGCGGCAAATCGGCTCAGGTCTTGCACCAGCTCGGCGGGAGTCTGTTGGCGGTCGTCGGGGCTGCGGGCCAACATCTTGGCCACCACCGCCTCGAGCTCGGCCGGCAGATCGGCCCGGTACGTCCGCAATAGCGGCGCGTCGCGCGTCGAGCGGGCCAACAGCTTCTCCATCGTGTTGTCGCCGCCGAACGGCAACCGACCGGTGAGCAGCTTGAACAGCGCGCAACCCAAGCTAAAAATGTCGGCCCGGATGTCGGCTTTCTTGAAGTTCGAGGCCGCCTCGGGGGCGATGTAGTCGGGGGTGCCAATGGTCTGCCCGAGCTTTGTAACGCCGCCTTCTTCGCGGGCTTCGCTGACGAACCGGGCCAGCCCCATGTCTAAGATTTTGACCAGTGGCCGATCGGTCTCTTTGTTCCAAGTGACGATCAGATTCACCGGCTTGATGTCGCGATGAACCATGCCTTGTCGATAGGCGTGTCCCAGCCCTTCGGCGGCCTGCAAGGCACATTCACAGGCGGCGGCGGCCGTCATCGGTCCGTGTCCCCGCAGGAACTGATTCAGGTCTTGACCGTCGGCATATTCCATCACCAAGAAATGCGTATTACCCACGGCGTCGGCGTCGTAGGCGGCGATGATGTTGGGATGATTCAGAGCGGCGGCCGTTTTGACCTCGCGATTGAATCGGGCCACCGCCCGGGGATTTTTCAACAAGGCATGTGACATGACCTTCAGGGCTACGGTGCGATCCATCATCGCGTGCTGAGCCTTGAACACCACGCCCATGCCGCCCTTGCCGATGCGATCGATCAGCCGGTAGCGGCCCAGGTAAAACGCGTGTCGGCCGGCCAAAAGCTGTCGCGCCTGCCAGGCGGTGATCAGTCCTTTGTCCACCAGACCCTTGGCGGCTCGAAAGGCGTCGACGGGCGACTTGGACTCGACCACTCGGTTGCGAATTCGGCCGACCAGGCCCGTTTGCAACAGATTGCTCCGCTCCAGGTCTTTCAGAAAATGTTCGGTACTGGGGGGCATTACGGTGTGTTTTACCTCGCCGGTCGCCGCGGGCGCGGCTTCCGGACGGCTAGGTGACGATAGGGTGTATTCTGGGCGGCGATCGATGCGGGCGCCGCATGGTCCGCAGCGCGTCGCGCGCTATTCATCCTCGTTCATTTGGGCCAGCCGGACCTGCTGCATTCCGACGGCGTTGCCCGCGTCCAACGCCATAATCACTTTTTCGTGCCGAGCCTCGGGACTGGCCAGCACCAACAAATTGGTCGCCCCGATGGCGCCGTCTTTGCCGGTGTGTGCGTCGCGCAGCCGAGACAGCAATTCCTGCTGGCTGGGGGCCTCTTCGTTGTCGACCCAGATGACGTTTTCGCTGTCGATCTTGATGATCACAAAGTTGTTGTCTTCCTCAAATTCGCGCAGCGTCCGGGCCTGCTGAGCGGTTTGTTGCTGATCGGGCGTGGGCACTTGCAGCGATTTCTGTTTGGCGAACGCGGCGGTGACCATGACAAAAATCAGGAGTTGAAACACGACGTCCACCATCGGCGTCATGTCGGGGCCTTCGTCCTCGCCGCTGGCAGGCTTCTCGAAGCGGATCGGCGCCTCGCCCGCGGATTCGCCGACCTCGCTGAGCGCCGAAATGTCAGTGACGACGTGCGATTGGCGAGCGTCGGGCACGAGCACTTGACCGCCGCACTTAGGACAGTCGATCCGCTGGCCGATGTACTCGGCCGCGATCTTCAACCGGCTATGACAGTGATGGCAACGAAAACGAAGTTTCTCGTCCTTCATTTGGCCTCCATCACGGCCAGGTAAACCTGATCCACGCCCTCGACCGACCCGCAGGCGGCGCAAATGCGCGACACATCGCGGTAATGCACCCCCTTTTCGGCCTTGATCATCACGGTCTGTTTGCCGCCGGTCCGCAGTCCTTCTTCCACCGCGTCGCGGACCTGCTTTTCTTGTTGCTCCAGATCGCCCGCCAACGGCGCGCCGACTTTGCCGTCGGCCAAATAGATTTCGGCCTTGCCCGACTGGCCACCGTCGGCCAGCGTGATGATGACCGACGTTTCCACCCCCACGCCTGCCCCGTGCTGGGCGGCGGCCAACTCCAGCTTGTTCGACTTGTCCTGCGTGGAACAGACGATGAAAAAAATCAGCAGCAGAAAGGTGCAGTCGATCATCGGCGTGATGTCCATCTCCGTGTCATCCGCCATCTTGCGATGCGGAATCACCGGAGCGTCATCGCCCGGATCGCTGTCGATCGGCAAATCGGCAACGCTGGCCATGGTTAGCGCGTCCCCGCCGGAGCGCCGGTCAGAGCGGGCTTGAGCATGTCAAAGAACACGGTCAGCCCCTGCCCGACCAGGTCCTCCATCTTGCGAATCCGCACGTTGATCGAGTTGACGAACATGATCAGCGGAATGGCGATCGTCAGCCCCAGCGCCGTGGTGATCAACGCCAGGCTAATGTCGCCCGCCAGTCCCGCCGGGTCCACATTATTGCCGCTGGCTAGTTTCCCGAACGCCCCCATCATCCCCAGCACCGTGCCGTACAGGCCGAGCATGGGCGCCGTCTTGATGCACGTGACCACCCAGCTCACCTTGTATTCCAAGTCACTGAGCACGTCACGGCGAAACCGGTCTGCCACGAGTGTGCGAAGTTTTTGATAACCCAACTCGCGGTTGCTGACCGCCAAGAGCACCAATTGTGGCATGGCCCGGCGGTCGCCTTCGCAGAAATCGACGAGGGCGTCGAAATTGCCGGTCGAGAGGTTCTCTTCGAGCTGGCCCAAAAAATCTTCTTGGGCGTCTTCGTTCTTGAAGCGGACCTGCCCGATTCGGCGATACAACAGCACGACGAAAAAGGCTCCTAACAAGGCCACTGCCGCCAAGAACGCGTAGCACGCGTTGCCCAGCCAAACGTAAAACGTTGTGAAATCCATGAGATGACTCGAAAATAAGTGGTAGTACAACGCCGATCGACAACGCCAACGGTTCCGGCCGATTCGCCCCGGCGCCGATGGGAGATCGAATCAGTTTCCAATCTGCTCCAGAACATAGAACTCGTAGCCGCCGCCAGCCTTAGGGCGAACGCCGAACCGCGTTCGCTGAATCTGGGATCGTTCGCGGCCGCGAAACTCTTTCTCCAACTGCTGCAATCGCCCGACGACATCGTCGGGGTAGAACTGAACGATGAACCGCCGCGGATCTTTGACTCCCGCCTTGGCCATTAGTTTAAGGTCGGCGTCGCGCAAGGGACTGCCCGGCCGCCACGACATATATAGGCGTTTTTCCGCCGCTCGCGGCGCGGTCCGCGTTTGGATGGGCGGTTTGCTCAAGCCGGCGGCGTAGATCACGTCGGGCGAATCGGCCCCGATGGCCCCCAATTCCACGCGGAAGTAGTCCAACTGCTGCGCATACAAATCGAGCGTGTTCCCTTCCAGGAACGTGATTTCCCATTTTTGAGCCCGGCCCTTGCCTTTGCCTGAGCCGCCGCCGCGACGTCGCTCGCCGCCGTTCTCGGCGCCCCCCTCGCTCGACTCGCTCAACTCCGCCGGGTTTTCCGACACCGCGTCTTCCACAACATCCAATAGCTCTTCGACCTGCGGCTCGGTAATGTCCGTCTCCTGCTGCATCTCTTCGGGACTCGGCTCATCCAACCCCGAACCGTCTCCCAACTCATCATCATCGCCCGTGCCAATTTCGGCCAAGGCCACGGGCACGGCCGTCTGACTGACGAAGATCCGGCTGGTGAGCCAAACAATCGCCAGCACTCCCACCGCGGCGCCCAGCGTGATGAGCAGCGCCACCAACATGCTCGAAACACTCTCGTACCGCGACGTACTGAGCTCCGCCGCCTTCAGCCGCGGCGCGCGCGAAGACATCGGCCGCGCGGGGCGGTCTTCGGCTTTCGGCGGTTCTTCGACGGTTGTCATGCAAAGAGTTAGTTAATGAATTCAGCGTCCGGGCGAAGCGACAGGTACCACTGCTTCCAGCGCCGGATGGCTGCCTCCACGTCCCCCTTGTTGTTCTCGTCGTCGGGGCCCAGCCCTTTGAACTTACGGCTAACGAACTCCAACCCCCGCCGGGCTTCGGCGATCACGCGCGGATCAGGGTCCGACAGCGCGTAAATTAGCATCGGGACATCGTCCAACTGCCGGCCCTTGCCCAGCGCCGCCACCGCGGCCAACCGCGCCTCTGGTTCGGCGCCGGCGGCCAGCTTGCGCAGCCGTTCGCGATTGCGAGCCAACTGGGGATCGTTGGGCTCAATCTTAAGTTGCTCCAAAGCCGCGATCGCGGCGTCATAGTTGGCGCCAGAGGGATCGTCGAGGGCCGAGAACACTTCTGCGGCCGGACCATCTAAGGCCCGCACCCGCACCTCGCCATTTTTTAGCTCCAACTGCCCTTTGCCCAAGTTTCCCAGATCGCGGCCGGCGATGAGCGTTCCGGCGCCGTAGGCTTCCTTCTTCAAAATGCTCTTTCGCGCTGAGCGGAGCAAAAACAAACAGGCAAAACCGGTGTCGCATGCCGGCCCTACCACATTCTGCCGGGAATCCCAACTGCCGTTTTCGGCTTGGCGGTCCATCAGAAATTTGACGCCGTGGTTGTACCAGCCAACGTCGGTCTTTGCGGTCGGCTTGTAAAAGCTCTGGTACCTCTCGATGGCGTACATCGCATAATAATAGAAGTGTCTTTCTTCAATATTCGATCGCGACTTCATGTAGTTGTTGCCGTCAGGCAAGGCTTTCTTGAGCTGGTTAATGATGTTGATGTTGCTGGTCAACGCCTTGGCGGGAACGGATGTCTTCTTGTCAGCGACCACCCGTTTGAACGCCGAAGGCGTCCCCTCCTCATCGTCTTCCAGGTCGGCGGCGCTGGAACCTCGGAGACGCAGGTGGTCCACGCAGATGTAGAGCGCGCCTAGACCCGCCGCTCCCATGCTCTGGGGTGACGGCGCGGCTTGTGGCTTCAGGTCATAGCTGCCGGGGTCCTGTCCCTGGTAACCCCAATAGCCAGTGGGGTCTTGCGTACGCAGCAACCAATCGGTGAGCTTTTCCCACACTTCGACCGGCGCGTCTAAGCCGACAACGCTGGCTTCCCACAAGCCAAGCGCGGCGTACTGCGTCATCGAAGTGTCGCCGCCAGGTTGGTGAGGATATCCCCAACTTCCGTTGGCTTTCTGCCTTTGAAGCAGCTCCTCGTGGAGCTTCTTAATGGTCTCCATGTTGACGTCGACACCATGCTCGTCGAGCGACAACAAAAATATCAGGCACATGCCGTACGTATAGATCTCGTCTTCGCCGGCATATTTGCCTTGGTTAGCCAATTCGGTGACGGCGGCAATCGCATCGGCCACCAAGGGATGATCCACCTCGCCGCTCTTGGTGAAAACAGTTGCGATCAGCGCCTTACCACCCACGCGCCGTTCATTGTGCTTCGCCAAGTAATCCTTGGCCTTCTGCAGCATGGCCTTGACTTCGGGGCTTTCGGGCGTGTAGGCCCGGGCTGCCGGCGGCCAGCCGCCCGCCATACAGATCATCAGTGCAGCACCCAACGCGATCCGCAATGCGCGCGATGGGCAATCCCGCGGGGCGACGTGGGGACGGGCGACAATTCGGTTGTTGGCCACGGTCACCTCCGGCGGCGCAATATCAGCGACGACCAAAACCGGCCCGAGACGAAATCAGAAACACGGCCTGGGGGTTAGCGGCGATCAGCCAGTGCCGAATGGCGCAAGCTGGCGCAAAAGGATAAGTTCTGCCGCTGAATCCCCATCCGATGGTACTGAGGGGGACCTCAATTGTCAAGTTTCCACCAGCGTGCAAGTCGTTATGCCATTAGGGGTTTGCGTCGAGAATCGAGGCAGTCGCCGTTCATTGACAGCCGACCGGGCGGAGCCTACGATGCACATCCTTGATCTGATCCCTAGGGCGCGTGAGTGTCGACCGTTCGCGCCGAACCACCGACGCCCATGGGGTGCGAACGGACGAGTAGCTCAGTTGGTAGAGCAACGGACTGAAAATCCGTGTGTCGCCGGTTCGATCCCGGCC
>CAYWTU010000195.1:0-7117 GCA_964461275.1 uncultured Pirellulales bacterium
TCGCACCGGCCGCCCAGCATCCGCCGGTCGGCGTTGCCGTCGATGGGCCCCTGTTGCCTGAGGCCGAGCTGGAGCTGGCCAGCGACGAGATTGAGGTTTCCCCCGACCAGTGGCCCACGGCGGACGCGGCCGCGACGCTTGGCGACGAAGCGCTCGGCGACGACGTGCTCGGCCTGCTGGAGATTGCGGAGGGGCCGCTGCCTACGCTCGCGTCGGCTTCGAACGCAGAGACTGGCGAGATGGAATTGGGTTTCGAGGAATTGATTGCCGGCATTGACGCGGCGGGCGACGATCTGCTCTTGCCTGAATCGGCGTTGACGGCGGCGGCGTTCGACCAGTCCGCACTGACCGAACCGGCCGAACCTCAGCCCGTCACCGAGACGCCAATGGATTTCGGCAATGCCGCGTCCGCCGAAATTGCGCCCGAGGTGTTGCAAGACTTGCTGGAAGAATCATCGGTCAGCATTCCCGAATCGGCAGTGGCGTTGACGGAAACAGTCGAGGCGATCGAACCGTCGATTGGGACGCCGGAGGTGTCGGTGAACACTACCGCGCCAGAAATCCCCGTTGGGCACATCGCCGATGAAGACCCGTCGCGGGAAGTGATGCTCTCAAATCTGCTTGACGACGAACCTTCAGAGGTCGAGCCAGCCGATCTGCCCGACTTCGACGAAATCACGCCGATGAGCGAAGTCACGCCGGCCGAAGGGACGCTCGATGCGGCACTGTTGGCCCCGGCCGACGAGTTCTTGCCGGGAGCGCTCCATCCCGAGTTGGCGGACGTGACGCCTCCGGAATTGCACAAGATTGATGCGGAGCTCGATTCGTCGGTGCTGCCGGTGTTCGATGCGGGCGAAAGCGATCCGGCGCTCCGGTCGGGCGCCAGCGCCGACCCGCTCCTACCGCGCGAGACGCTGCCCCACGCGCAACCGGTAGCTGCCGAGCCGGACCTGGACGACGCGCTGTTCGCGTTCGACAGTTTGGACGATGCCCCGGCCCGGCGGCCGGCGCCGGTCGAAACCCTTTCCGCCAAAGTCGGCGAATGGGCCGGACCAGAGCCGATACCCTTGTTTCCGCCGGCAAGTCCGGCAAGTATTTCTGCCGACGCCGGTGACGTGGACCTGTGGCAATCACCATCCATGGATGCCTCGTCGGACCTTGCGACGCCGACCGCGACTGCCGAAGCCAAGGCCGACGATATCGTGGCGTGGTTGGCCGACGACGAACCACCGGCGCCGCTTATCGAGGAGCGCGCGGACGCCGCCGGCGGCCCGTTGGCCGTGTCAGAAGTCGACGGTCGCAATGCGTCCGTTGCCGAGTTGGACGAATTGGCAAGCGATGTGCTTTTTGCCGAAGAGCCGCCGGCGGATGTCGTCACGGCAACGAGTCCCATGGATAACTTCGCCCCGGACCCAGTTCCCGCCCTAGCGGCGGACTCGCGCGAACAGCCACAGGCGCCTGAATCACCGATTGAATACGACTCCTGGGAGGATGTGCCGATGCCCGTTCCACCGCGTTCTGCCGAAACTGCAGCAGCGGAGACCTCGGCGGCTTTGCCGCCAACCGCTCCACCACCGGTCGCACCTGAATCGCAGCGTCCCAAGGCTCGCAAGTGGACGCCGCCGGCGGCCCCGCCCGAAGCTTCTTCCGAGGCGAACCAGGCAGGCCGCAGTTGGTGGCCATTTGGCAAGGGCAAGGCCAAGAACCAAGCCGCGGCCGCGTTGCAGATGGCGGCCGACATTCGCCAAGAAAAAATGTCGCACGGCCAGTCGCTGGCGCCCCCGCCTCCCGTCAAGCGCGGTTTGTTGGGCTTTCTGCGGCGTAAGCCTGCAATTGCCGACGCCGAGGTCTTCCCACCTCCAGCACAGCACCCAGCCGGGCCTTGGTCCAACACGCCGCCACAGGTGGCCGCGCCCCCCGTCGTCGCTACGGAGACAAAGCGCGCCTCTGCTCCGAAAGCTTTGGCGGCAGCCTCTGCGGAGCCTGCGGCAGCGCCGCGCCAGCCGATTCCGCCCGTCGTCGCCACCAAGACTGTTCCCTCTCCGCCGCCCCATGCCGAAGCTCCTGCGGCGCCGAAAAAGGTCTTGTCCAACGACGAATTAGACGAGTTTCTGCGCGATCTGGGATAGTCGCCGCAGTTCGATCACACAACGTGACGCCGGGCGGCAGATTTTCACCGAGTCCCCGGACTGCTGTTGTATTTTGGCAACGCTGCCGTCGGGGCGCCGCTCGACTCTTGCGCCCAAGACTCGTCGCTAACCGCAGACGCCCCAGTCATTTAGCGTCCTGCGCAGGGCCGATTCCAGAGGCCCTTTGAACAAGGCACGACGGTTGCGAGTCTTGGAGGCGGTGCACCCCCTCCTCGGTTTACGAAAGATTGCGACATGTCGGCCGAATTCGCAACGCAGCGAGGTGGCATCGAGGTTCGTCAACTGACGACCATCGACGAGCTGGAGGACCTTCGCCTGGCGTGGCGCGACTTGTTAGGAAGAACTCCTCGGGCGACGTTTTTTCACTCGCTGGATTGGTTGGCGGTCTATTGGCGCCACTTTGGACATGACCAGCGTCTTCGCGTCTTGGTCGTCTCCGATCGATTACGAACGTTGGGAATCCTTCCGCTCGTCGTCCGTCCAACACAAACGCGGGCGGGCCTGTTGCGGACGTTGAGCTTTCCGCTGGACTATTGGGGCAGCTTTTACGGCCCGCTGGGCAATCAGCTTTCCGTGACGTTGGCGGCCGGACTGGCCTACATACGCGATCAACCGTTCGACTGGGACCTGATCGAGCTGGCTTGGTTGCACCCCGATGGCGAAGCGACGCGAACGTCCACCGCCCTGGATTTCGTCGGCCTTCCTGCCGTCGCCGCGCCGCATGCCCCCGTGGCAGTCATCGAACTACGCGACGCCTGGGCCGACTATTGGCGGCAACGCGGCAAACACTTTCGCCGCGGCGTTGAGCGAGCCGGACGCCGCCTATCGCAACAGGGACGGGTGCGGTTCGTTCGTCATCGGCCCGGCGGCGCGGCGCTGGGCGACGTCGACCCTCGCTGGGACCTCTTCGAACATTGCCTGGAAGTCACCCGTCGCAGTTGGCAGTACGACACCCACGACGGCGTATCCATGGCGCATCCGGCGGCCGAACCGTTTCTCCGAGACCTGCACGAAGCCGCCACCGAGCAGGGCGCCTTGGACGTGTCGTTGCTGTACTTGGACGGAGCTCCCGTGGCATTCGCCTACGGCTACCACTATCACGGCTACCTGTCGATCATTCGCATTGGCTATGACCGCCGCGTGCGTGAAGGGGCGGGGCTGGCCTTGGTCCGGCGCGTGATTGAAAGCAGCTTCGAGATGGCCGACCACACTATCGACCTGGGCCCCGACTACATCGAACACAAGCGCCGCTGGGCCACGCGACTGATCGAGAGCGCCCGCGTGACGCACTATCCCTGGCGTCCTCGTCCGCAAGTGCTGCGGTGCGCCCGCTGGCTGCGGACGCAGTGGCGACACTGGCAGGCGGAAGCGGCCGGGCCGTCGTCCAACGCGGCGGCAGCGCCCAACACGCCGTTCGATCCGGCGCCGGCCACTGAGACTTCGCAGCGTTACATGTAGCCATTCGCCGCGAAGCGTGCTGCGTGGCCACTCTTTAGCGGGTCAACAAGAGTCCCAGCAGCGTCACGGCGATACAGGTTTCGATGAGGCCGGCGGTGCGCATGGCCTGCACGTCCAATTGCTGCAGGACTTGCTTGAGCTGTTGCGGAAATACCGCCAGCGCGAACCCCTCGGCCAGAATCAGCGTCAATGCCCCTGCGACGACCCAATCGTGCATGGTCATGGGGTGGGTGGCTCCGTGTCTCGGCGTGCGGAAGGGTTTGTCCGAGCCAATGCCTTGGCGCCGGCGGCGGATTATAATCGCCACACTATAGTCGCCCGCGGCGGAAACCTAAATCACGCGGAACGATCCCGAGAGGCATGAAGAGAAACCGCAGATTTCATTGCGACCAGCCGGCCAAGGCCAAACCAATCGAACGCAAAGACACAGCGGCGCGAAGCGTGCAAGGCCGGGGCAACGACTGCCCGAAAACGGGCTTACGAAAGGCAAGCGGCGCTGATTCGAGTAAGCGATGAATGGCCTGTAGACGCTTCGCGACCTTGCGCCATTGTGTTTCCCCTTCTCAAAACCCACACGAGTGACTCCACCACGATGGCCCAGCTAGGCGTCAATATCGATCACGTTGCAACCGTCCGACAAGCCCGCCGCGCCGCGGAGCCCGATCCCGTTTGGGCCGCCGTGATGGCCGAATTGGCCGGCGCCGAATGCATTACGCTGCACCTGCGCGAGGACCGGCGGCACATCCAAGACCGCGACCTGCATGCGCTGAAGCTGACCACCACCGTCAAATTGAACCTCGAGCTGGCCTGCGCCGACGATGTCTTAGGTTTAGCCGTCGAAGTTCGGCCCGATCAGGCCACGCTGGTCCCCGAACGACGCGAGGAAGTGACCACGGAAGGGGGCCTCGACGTAGTGGGGCAGTGGACGCGCGTAGCCGCCGCGGTGAAACGCCTTCGCGACGCCGGCATTGAGGTCAGCTTGTTTCTCGATCCCGACGAACGACAGATCGCCGCGGCCGTCGACGTCGGCGCCCAAGCGGTTGAGCTGCACACCGGCCAGTACGCACTGGCTCGTTCGGCCCAGGAGCGCCAGCGGCAACTCGAACTGTTGCGGGTGGCCGGACAAGCGGTGCGCCTGCGCGGCCTGACGCTGCATGCCGGGCACGGACTCAACTATCGCAACGTGCAGCCCGTGGCGGCACTACCCGAGATGTGCGAATTGAACATTGGCCACAGTATCGTCTCGCGGGCGATCTTCGTCGGGTTCACCGAGGCGGTCCGCGAAATGAAACGGCTGATCGACGAGGCAATGAAACTTTAGAGACCAACAAACAACCTTCTCGGTGCGCTGGAATCAACGGGAGTTCGAGGGCCGTTGTCAGGTTATTTGGCGGCCACTTAGTCACCGTCAGGGCACGATCTTCTTGCTAAAGAGCACGATCCGACCTTCCTCGACGTAGCCACAGGCGGCGTGGGCCGATTGACTGACTTGGTTCTCCAGATCCGCGTCCGAACCCATTTCGCTGCAACCGCGGTCCCAGGCCCAGCGTTCGGCCGCCGCCAGCAGCCGCTTGCCCAGGCCCTGCAATCGGTGAGCCGGACGCACGTACCAGCCTTCAATGTAACCGACTGGCCGCGTCGTGCAGCCTTCGGCCCAGTCGCGCAGCGAAACTTCGACGAAACCGGCCAGCGAGCCATCCTCGTGAGCGGCCACGAGCACGGCCCCGCGGCTCTGGTCACTAAGAATCTCGTCCTGCTCCTGAGCCAATTCATTCCGACTGGTTTCAGGCCATAGCAACGTGCGCAGCTCCAGCCAGGCGTCGCGTTCCTGCGGCAACAGCGGGCGAATTTTCATCGTAGCCCAACTATTCCTATTCCCGTTTGGCCCACGGCGGCGCAGGCTGCTCGTAGACCTTCGGCTTCGCCGCGCCTTGTAGCGTTTGAATTTTTCGCTCCATTTGGGCGACGCTTTCCGCGTCGGGATGCAGCGTCACGTTCAACCGGCAGGTCCGCCGCTCGTGGCCGGCCAGTTGCACCACGCGGCCTTGCTTTCGCTCGAACGACTTGGGGTTGGGCAAGTTCAACCCCGGCTCCAGCCCAGTAACGTAGCCGTCGGCCCCCATTTGCGTGCTCTTCCAAACGGTGAACCAGGGCAACTCGCTGAGGTTGAATCCCAGGCTCACGCCGTGGTTGCCGTGCGCGTTTCGCAGCAGCGTGTGGGTCTGACCTTGCTGGTCGCCCAAAAGCTCAAAGAAATATACCTGCTCGGTATAGCCGACCTGCTCGTGTTGGTAGTGATGCCAGCCGTTGACACCGTCGGCGGACCGTTGGTTGTTGGGCACGATGGTCTTGGCCGGCAGCACGACGTGGGCCCCCTCGTCCAAGATCGGTCGGCCGAAATTCGTGTGATACAGCAGTTGTAGTTCGCCCGGCTCGGCCGAAAGGTTTGTCACCTCGTCGACGATGTCGAACCCCAGTTGGCCGACGCGGGTGCGGATTGTCGACCGCAGCCGCAGCTTGTTGTGATACAAGCAAGACTCGTCAACCACTCCGGTCACGGCAATCTCTCCGCTGTCGCCGTCAATCGAGAGTTCCAGTTTGTGAGCGGGCAGATTGGCGATCCGGCCGTGCAGCGGCGTGACCAGCTTACCGGCTTCGTCGTAGTCGGGCCCGCCGTTGCTTTCCAGGCCACAGCGACACAAGAGTTCGTCGAACCCTCGCAGCCAACCTAGTCCGTTGGCCTCGGCAATGGGAACGAACTTGGGATGCACCGGGCCGTGGACCGGCGCTTGCCAACCGAGCGTCAGGTCGGCGTGCTGCGCCTTCCAAACGCCCATTCCTCGGGTCGGCAGCACGGTGAACCGGAATGTGCCGTTGTTGACTTCCACCACGTCGACGCCGTCCGACAAGCCTCCGCGGAGGGTCTTCTTGATCACGCTGTAGCCCTTGGCGGCCCCCCCCACGTCGGAGTCGCGAATCGTCAACTGCTCGACGTACTGGCCGCGTTCGACATCGCACAACGTCCACGTTTTCATCACCCATCCTCCCGCAGAAACGACACGAGTTGGCGCCATTGCCATCGCCGAGGGCCAAGTGTACGTCTGTGAAGTTGGACTGACCAGCGCCGCGGTGCGGTCGGGGGTAAGAACGAGTCCATAACGGCAGGAAATCCGCCGCGGGGTTGCTTGTCGGCGGCAGTTTTGTCCCGTAAAACAGGGTGTTTTGCCGAACGGCTATTTCGTAGTCACATGCAGAATTGGAGCCGGCGCAGCGATCTCCGGACCAACGAGGAACCAACGCAGCCATGATTCGTTCGACCATTGCCCCGGCCGACCATGTCGGCAAGCTTCTGGAACAAGCCCTCGATCAAGGACAAGGCGTGCTGCGGCTGACGCCCACCTGGGTGCCGCGGAGCTTCTTGCACCCCGGCAAACGGATCAAGCTGCACCCCGACGACTGGTACGCCTATGGGGCGCACCGCGGCGGGATCGACGAACGCTGGTTCGCCT
>CAYWTU010000196.1:0-7116 GCA_964461275.1 uncultured Pirellulales bacterium
ATAATACCCAATGGCGACGAGCAATGCCGCCCATTCCCCCAGCGGACTGGGGGTTGGGCTGGCTACCTTGGCGCTCGGCGGCGATACTGACGCCACCATGGGCCAAACGGAGCCTGGCGGGTGGTTAGGCAAAGGCCGCCCCCAGGTAAGGAGTTTGCACGATGCGGTTGGGATTGGTGACCTATATGTGGGGGGCCGAATGGGATCTCCCCACGCTCATCAAGAATTGTGAAGAGGCCGAATTCGAGGGGGTGGAGCTGCGCACGGGACACAAACATGGCGTCGAGCCGACACTTTCAGCCATGCAGCGTCGCGAAGTGGCCCGACGGTTTGCCGGCAGCCATGTGGAACTGGCGGGCCTGGGTACTGCGTGCGAGTATCATTCGCCCGATCCCGACGAACTGGCCCGGCAGATCGAGTCGACCAAGGCGTTTATCAAGCTCTGTCACGATTGCGGCGGCAGCGGCGTCAAGGTGCGGCCCAACGGCATTCCCCCCGGCGTGCCCGAAGAGAGAACGCTGGCGCAAATCGGCCGTGCGCTTCACCAGGCGGCCGAGTATGGCGACGGTTATGGAGTTGAGGTGCGGCTGGAGGTGCATGGCAAGGGAACGAGCAACTTGGCGCATATTCGCACCATCATGGACGCGGCCGATCATCCGGGCGCCGTGGTCTGCTGGAATTCGAACCAGTCCGACCTGGACGGCGCGGGCATGGCCGCGAATTTTGAGCTGGTGAAGAATCGCCTAGGTACGATTCACATTCACGATCTGGTCAGCGAATATCCGTGGCGCGAGTTGTTTGGGCTGCTCAAACAAGCCAAGTTCGACGGTTGGACGCTGCTCGAAGAATCGGCCGCCACGGCCGACCCGATCCGAGTAATGAAGTATTACCGCCTGGCTTGGCAGGCGCTGGTGGACCACGCGTGAGGCCTCGTTGGCGAATGGACTGCGGTGGCATGGGAACGGCGCTGGCGGTTGTGGTCGGCCTGTCGCTGACCGTCGTGACGCCATCGACAGCCGACGAATCGGCTCCTGCCACCGTTGCCCACGCAGCCCTTCGACAGCGCCTGTCCGACGGTGTGCTGCGTTGGGGCGGCGACGCCGAAGGGGGAGCGCCGTATCAGGTCCGTTCGCCGGACGATCCTGCGCAAGTCATCGGTTTCGAGGTCGATCTGTTGGAATTGCTGGCCGGCGAGCTAAGTCGGATGGCCGGACGCACGGTCCGCCCGCAGTTCGTGCAGTACGACTGGGTTAGCCTTGTCCCGGGACTAAAGAAGGGGGATTTTGACCTGATTGCCAGCGGCTTTGAGGTGCTGCCCGAGCGGCAGGCCGAGGCCGCCTTCACGCGCCCGTATTACATCTATGCTCAACAGTTGGTCGTCCGCGCCGGCGAGACGGAGCTTCAAACTTTGGAAAATTGCGTGGGCCGCAGCGTGGGGACGCTGTCGGGCAGCGCCGCCGACCGGCTGCTTCAGAAGGCCGGCGTCCGCCAGATCGTGGGCTTCGACGACAACGTGATGCCCTACGTCGATCTCGATTTGGGCCGGCTGGACGCGGTGCTGCTGGACGGCCCCATCGCTTTGTACTACGCCAGCCCCAACCCGCGCCTGAAACTAGTTGGCGCAAGGTACGGACAGGGAGAATATGCCTTGGCCTTGCGACACGGCGACGCCGAGTTGGTGGCGGCGCTGAATCACGGGATTTCGACCATGATCGCCGACGGTCGGCTGCGGCAACTGTTGCGCAAATGGCGGATGTGGAACGGCGATCAAGCCGCGTTGGCCCGCGGGCCAAGGCGCGGCGAAGAACTGGCGGCCCTCAAGCTGGATGCCGCCGGCGCCGACCTGGCGCCCGACGAACCGTTGCCCAACGACGCGGTGGACGTCGGCATTATTGCCGCCTCCGCGCAACAATGGACGCTAGGCGACTACGCCCCGCTGCTGCTGCGTGCGGCGGGTATGACCGTGCTCCTGACGGTGGCCAGCATGGCGGCGGCAGTGGCGATTGGGTTGGCGGTTGTCCTGGCGCGGCAATATGGTCCGCCCCCGATGCGTTGGGCGGGCCTGTTGTACGTGGAATTCTTCCGCGGCATTCCGCTGTTGCTGTTGTTGTTCTTCTTATATTTCGGCCTATCGAGTTACGGGTTGGAGCTGCCGGCGCTGGTGACCGCCGTTCTGGGGTTCGGACTGACCTACGGGGCCTACGAGGCCGAGGTGTATCGTGCCGCGCTCAACGCCGTCCCCACCGGGCAGTGGGAGGCGGGTCGGGCGCTGGGGATGAGTGAGCCGGCGATCTTTCGCCGCATCGTATTGCCGCAGGCGCTGCGGATGGCCTTGGCTCCCATGACGAACGACTTCGTGGCGCTATTCAAAGACACCAGCCTGGTGAGCGTGATTGCCGTCCGTGAGTTGACCAAGGAGTACCTGATCCTGTCGCGGTCGAGCCTGAAATTCGTCGAACTGGGCCTGCTGACGGCGATCTTGTACCTGTTGATGTCGGCCCCCCTGGGCTATCTGTCACGGGCGTTCGAACGCCGATTCGGCGCCGCAGGATAAAACGATGATCGGCCACCACCACAACCCGTCGACAAATGGTCAGACCCTGGTCGAAATTCAGAGGGTCGGCAAGCGGTTTGCCGACCGGGCCGTGCTCGAAGACATTAATCTTTCGATCCCGCGCGGCCAGACCACGATGCTGATTGGCCCCAGCGGCGGCGGGAAATCGACGCTGCTGCGCTGCATCAATGGGCTCGCGGCGTTCGACTCCGGCACGATTCGCGTCGAAGACCACACGTTGCACGGCGGCAATGGACACGACCGCGCCGCGGTCCTGCGGGTCCGACGCCTGGTAGGAATGGTGTTTCAAGATTTTCAGTTGTTTGCACACCTGACGGCGCTGGAGAACGTGGCCACCGGCCCCATCGAAGTGCTCCGCCACCCGCCGGAATCGGCTCGCGCGGCGGCACAGGAGTTGTTGGCCCGCGTAGGACTGGCCGACCGCGCTCATCATAAGCCGCACCAACTTTCCGGCGGACAGAAACAGCGCGTGGCCATCGCCCGCGCGCTGGCGATGCAGCCGCGGGGTCTGCTGTGCGACGAAATCACCAGCGCGCTCGACCCCGAGCTCAAGCAGGAAGTGCTGGCGGTGCTGGACGACCTGCGCCGCGATGGCTTGACGCTGCTGATGGTAACGCACGAGATCGGCTTCGCCCGCCGCTCGGCCGACCATGTCGCGTTTCTGGCAGGCGGCCGCGTGGTCGAGTCAGGCGCCGCGGGCCAGGTGCTTGCCGCGCCTCGCGACGTTCGGTTGCAAAAATTCCTGCGTCATTTGGCCGACTGAACTTGCGCCGACTGAACTTGCTCTGTCAGGTCCGCAAGGCCTCAAGCCGTTTGATTTCGGCGGCAATGGCCGCGTCGTCGGGCATTTCGCCGCTTTGCCGCTGACCGGCGAACTGCGATTCGAACTCGTCCAGCTCGTCGCGGATGGCCAACAGCGCGGTGGGAGGCAGCCGATCGATGAACATCTTGCCGTCCAAGTGGTCGGTTTCATGCTGCACCGCCCGCGCCAGCAGGCCATCCACGTTCTCGTCCACTTCTCGGCCCGACAGGTCGTAGGCGTGAACCCGAATTGCCACGGGCCTCCGCACCGGCCGGTAGAGCCCCGGCAGGCTCAGGCATCCTTCCTCGGCTTCCTCGGAGCCCTTGGGGCGGCTTAACACCGGGTTGATGAACACCCGCTCCTGGCCGGCTTGGGCCGGATCGGCAGTGAGATTGATGACAAATAGTCGGTACGGCAGCGCCACCTGATTGGCCGCCAACCCGATTCCCTTGGCCGCGTACATCAGCTCGAACATTTCGCGGACGATGTCCCGCAGCTCGTCGTCGATCCGCCGCAGCGGCCGTGAGACGTGCTTGAGTGCGGGGTGAGGATACTGAACGATTTTCAGCGGCATGAAGCAGGCCCGTTGGGAAGCGAGAGCGCCTGTCGATGCTCTGAATTATACGAAATCGAACCGCGCCACAGAAGCGGCTTGTGATCCGCCGACGGCTCATGGATGAGGGCAAGCGAATCTTGCCAGGAATCGCTACTTGGAAGGCGTCGACTGGCGCTCGTTCGCCTCTGCCTTGCTCGGCGTGAATGCCCGGTTGATCCCCCGCATCTGAACCAATTGGAAATAGTACTTGGTTCGCTGCGACTCGTGCGGCTCGAAGTTCTTGAAAATCTGATCCCAGCGGCTGTCCAGTTCGCGCATCATTCCCTAGCGGCGATTACGTGCGATTGGCGCGGGCTCGTCCGATTCCACCGGTTCCATCGGCGGCAGCCACCACCGTTTGATCCGCGCCAGTTGCTGGTCAAGGTAGGCGTCGCGCTGGTCCTCCTCGGTGCGGAAGAACTTCTCCATCTGATCGCGGAGCCAAAGCGCCGTCAGGTTGTGCCAATTCGCGGCGAATCGCTCGCGGTCGTCCAGGGGCAACGTTTCCCAATCGTGGCGCCAATCGTGCCCGGCCGCCGACTGCCGTTCGATCTCAGCAATGATCCGCCGTTTCATCGAGCGGCCTTGCTGGCGCATGTTGCGCTCGGTGAGCCAATCGGTAAGACGCACGGTGCGGATGTCGAACGGCTGGGGCAACCCGCGCCGCACCACCTCAAACGCACTGGCCAGCGTCAGAGCCACCATGCCCAGGAACACAGTCGCCGTGAACAGGCCGCGGAGTTGGTGCATGGATGTCTTTGGTATGCCGGAAGCGCGTGCCAAGGAGGCGCCCCCTGTGGTTGAAGCTACTCAACCGGCCTGCAACTGGCAAGCCAACGCGCGATCCATCGCGAGCCGTTGGCGACGAGTGGGCGCTCGTACGGGCAAGCCCGAAAACGATGGTATAGGCCGTAATAGCCCCATCACGACGCTAGTATGCCGGCAACCGATGGCGACTGGCATTGCGTCGGTTCGGAGTCTGTCTAGAATGAGGTCAACTCGACCGTTTTGCCGTTCGATTCACCGTCCAGGTCCCGGAGGTTCCGCGTGCTGACCGAACAAGAAGTTTCTCGAAGTTGGCGCAAACTGTTTACCAAACCTGTGTTCACCGACGAGCTGTTCGATCGCGCCGAGGCGCTATTGGACGAAATTCGTCCCGAAAGCCCGCTCCGTCACCGCCTGCAACGCGAGCTCGACGAGTTCCGCACCATGGCGAAGTAGACGGCGGCCAATTAGACCGCCTGATGGGGTCGACGTTGCTTGCCGCAGTGGCCCGAAGAGAATTCAAAGCCCGGCGTCCCCCATCAGACCAGTTCGGTCTGACGGGGGAAGTCGGGCTGGTTCTTGGGCGGCGCCGTCGCGGCGCATGCTGAGTTCGCGTTTAGCGGTTGACTTCGATGCCGAAGTTCACGCCCTGGACGAACACGTCTTCGCGGTTGTTCGGTAAGAGCCCCATGGTGGGCATCGCGTAACGAACCATGTTGACCGGGCGGGCCAGCCCATCGGCGTACATCCCGTTCCAGCCGGTGAAGACCGAGATCGCCCGCGTCAGACGAAAGTGAGCCTGCATCCGCAGTTCCACCACCGGCGACCATTCCACTTCATGCTCGTTGTTGGTGAACTGTGTACGGCTGAGGAAGGCGGGCACTCCCGGCGGGCGAGTGCTGCCGTCGGTGGGAATCGTCGGTTCGAGCTGCGAGGCCAAAGCGCCCTTCTGGCGGATCGTCTGGAAGTTCCAAGCGGCAAAGAAGCGGCCGTCGGCACTGAGCGTGAAGCGGCCCTTGGTTTTCTGCCACCGCATGCCCACCTGGGGACCGACAAGATTGTTGAACGCCCGGGTGTTCCAGTACGACTCGTCCAGGATGCCGCCGCGGCCCAACACGTTGAATTGTTCGTCGTATTCCATGAACCGGATGCCGGCCGAGAGATCGAAGTATCCAGCCCGGTGCGTCGGCCGGGTGTGATAGGTGGGCATGAATTCCAGGCCCCAGATCTCGGTTTTCAGCGTGGAATGGAGTTCGCGAAACACCACCGGCAAGCGCTTCAGGTCGCCGTAGTCGAACAAGAACGGCGGCAGGTGATCCTGGATGTTGTCCGGATCGATGACATCGTCGGCGTCGCCGTCGAAGTAGCGCCCGAACAAGAAGTCGCCGTCCCAGTTGTCGTCGACCACCGAGTCCTGCTGTTGGAGGTTGGTGAACCCGCTCAGAAAACCTGCGGCGGGGAAAATGCCAGGAATGACCGCGTCTTCGAACACCACATCGGCGTTGGAGCAGTACAGATTCTGCGTCTTACCGTTAAGGCCAAAGTAGCTGAACGTCCAGCCGTGGTTGCCTTCGTTCCAGCCCGCTTCGAGTCGGTGGCCGTATTCCACGTCGCTGGTGAACCCGCCCGTGTCGTGCGTGCTTCGCTCGACGCCCAGCCCCAGGCCAATGACCACATCCGGGATGCCGATGGACGACGGCAGTCCGAACTGCTCCTTGTGAGGCGCAGAGATCGACCAGTTCAGCGCTTCGACCGAGCCGAAGTAGCCCTGCGGCCGCTTGGGCGGATCGCCATACAGGCTCAGGTCTGGAGGCGCGAAGGGGGCGATCTCGCCTTGGTAGGCCTGGCCCCAAGCGGTCGACGCCAACAACAGCGTCCATCCCCACGCAATCAACCACGTCTTTATGCGATTCATCGGTTTCGTCCGGTTCTTGGGACGTCGCCCTGGCGCACGCGCTCCCACCTTGGGCTTTGCGCGCCATGGCCGTGACGGTTTTATCGGACGTACCGGTCGAGGGAGTTGAGAAGGAAAGGCAAACCTTGCCGAAAATGCCGCTGGTAGCGGTTATGACGGCGCGAGGTGGGCCGACGTGCCAAGATGGGCAAGCGGCGCGGCCCTTGGCGGCCTGTGAAAAGATGGCCAATGCCGTTGTGGGCCAGCGCGACGGCCGTTTCACCGACACATTGCGTAGGCCGCCTAAATTCTCAACACGGCCTTAGTCCAACGTGGTTGACCGTCTCAGCGCGTCCTCATCGGCCGCCCTAAGTCCAGAGGTCGTCATCCAGAATATAGTCCACCGCCTGAACGACCTTGGTGTTCAAACCGCCGTTGAGCGTCTCGGCCCGTGCGTTGTCGTCACAGTCACCGATGCTTCCGAC
>CAYWTU010000197.1:0-7112 GCA_964461275.1 uncultured Pirellulales bacterium
TAGGCCGCGCGATTTCCGGCGAAGAGCGCAACGTCGCGGCCGGGACCGCCCTGGCTGATCTCGTTGCCGACATGCCCCTTGATCGTGTCGTCCCCCGCGCTGCCGGTCACCTGGTCGTCGCCGGTGCTGGCGTCGATCACTGTCAGGCCCTGCAGCGAGACGCCGGTGAAGTTCAACACATCGTTGCCGCTGGACGCTACGGCCGTCACGTTGGCCAAGCCGCTGGCCGTAATGACCTCGATCCCGGTTTCCGAGCCAACAAATCTCTGGCCGAACCGGATGAGTGCGCCGGCCGCCCCCGCAACGATCTGATCGGTTCCGGTCGTTCCCGTGTCAGCGTATCTGTCGGCGCCGTCTCCGGTTCCGAGGATGACGTAGCTGTCGCTGCCCGCCCCGCCGTCGAGCTGGTCGTTGCCGCCGCCGCCCGTGAGCACGTCATTGCCGTCGCCGCCAAACAGCGAGTCGACACTCGAACCGGCGGCCAAAATATCGTCCCCTTCTCCGCCGTGCATCCAAAGCGACTTCGTGGCGGTGGAGCCGTTGAGCACGTCGTTGCCGCCGTGACCGCGTACCCGGTATGTCTTGACGTCGGCAGCGACATAGGAGTAAGCGGCGCCGTTGAAATTGACCTGATGGGCGGCGTCGATGGCCAAGGAGTCGCTGGCGGCTCCGCCCTGAACCAATACGTCCCTGGTTGGCGCGTGATACACGCCGCTAATCGGGGCCAGATTGTCCGCCATGGCGGCGTCCACCAGGTCGGCCGCCGCCAGCAGATAATAATCGCCAGCCGCGTCGTTCGAATTTATCCCTGGCAGCGGCAGTTGGCTTGTTGCCCCGCCCAGGGCGATGGTCTTGGTGTGCAGGCCAGGCGTCAGGTCGGCCGGGGCGGTGATCGAAATCGATCGCAGGAGCGTGTCGCCCCCCAGGATCGAATCGGTTGAACGATATACGGCCAAGTTGAAAGGGGACGCTTGGGAAGTCAGTTCATAGGAGACGTTTAGGTTCGTTCCACCATCGGTCAGCGCGGAGTGCACTGCCACGGCCGACAACAACTCACGGCGTTCCAAGCGTTGCAGTGCAAATTGGCGACGGCGCCGACGGTTGGGCGAAATTCGAGAATGGATTTTTTTGGCCATGATTTAGAGCTCTCCAGGTCTGGGCGATTCCGACGACGGAGCTGTCTCCACGGCGCCGATCAAGAATCGAAGCTGCCGAATAGTTTGGCGATGGTTGATGTGGACTTTCGCGAGATACTAGCGGGTTCAAACCTGGCAAAGAACACGCACACGGCCAGTTCGCGGCGACCCGCCGAAATGGTGGACAGGTACCCGCTCGAATGGGTCGGCCGAACCCCTCAGGTTAGGTAACTGCGTGGCTAATTAGCCCTGTACGATTCCGGGCGGAATTTCCTCGTAGTTGCGGCGTCTTGCCGCCGTCGTAGTTGCGACGTCTCACCGCCATGGGCTTCGGAGTAGATGACTTCGAGGCAACTCTCGCCGGCGGGACGCCGCCGCCACGAGGACGTCGCCTCCCCCAATTGAGTCAAGCTATTTAGCCGTTGCTAGCGTTGCTGGTTTGGCTATCGAGGAGAAGCGGCATCACGGGTTGAATTCCGCCAACGCACCAGGACATGTTGACATCGCAATGGCGGTTTCGGTACAAGCCGGCGGCTTTTCTGCACGGTTTCCTGTCTTTCCCGTCTTGCCGACCGGCCGTTCTGGCCGGGACCAGCCGGGGACGTTTCCTCACCACACCTACCGCCAGTCTGTTGTCGTTGCACCTCGTGCCACGCGCGCGGCCATTACTGCGCGTGGAGACACGGCGGCGCCAGCGACGCGTCTCCCATGTCCGAACAACAACCTACAACCGACGTCGCGGCCAGCGTCAGCAAGTTGGCCCGCGCCAAGGCGCTCTTCCAGCGTTTACTGCCTGTGTTGCAGTCGGGCATGGCCCGGGTCCGGGGCAAGTGGGCGATGGCGGGGGCGGCGGCCGTTGGCGTGATCGCTGCGGCGGGCGTTACCTTCTGGTGGTTGCTCCGCGACGTTGAGGAGTTCATTGAAGCCAGTCCCGATCGGGTGATCGCTTCGGCTTACGAATCCTTAGACCGCGGCGTCGACGATGAGGCGCAACAGCTCGTGGAATCGCTGCAACCTTGGAACCGCCTTAAGCCGGAACAGTTGGGGGCGGTTCATTTTTTGATGGGCACGGTCACGATGCGGGTGGCGGCCGATTTGTTGGGGGACGAAAAGCGCCGCCAATCGGAGCTTGCCGCGCGATACTTGGCAGACGCCCGCGAGTTCGGACTTCCTGAGGGGCGCGAGGCCGACGGGCTATGGCTGCTGGCCCTGGCGCTCTACCACGCGGGCGATTTGCCGGAATATCGACAGGTGGCGCTGGAGCACCTGCCGGAGCTTCCCGATAAAGCGGCCGACCTGCACCACATGCTGGCCGCCACCTACCTGGCCGATGAGCCGCCCAATTTCCCGCTGGCGCTTGAGCACAACGCAGCGTTTCTGGCCGACACGGCGATTGACGATGATGACCGTCTGCAGGCGCGGATGCAACAAGCCGAAATCTACTTTCGACAGCGCGACTTTGCCGGCTGCCGCCAGGCGCTGGCCCAGATCACCAGCAACTCGCCGCAGGTCGCCGACGCCAAGCTGCTCGAAGCGAGAATCTTGATGGAAGAAGCGGCCGCGGCGCAGTCCGACGCGGCAATCGTCCCCATGCCGGCGCCAGACGACGCTCCCTGGCGTGCGGGTTACGAACGGGCGATTGAGACGCTTCGAGAGGCGATGGCGGCCGATACGATCGCCAGCCAGGTCTCGCCCAAGTCGATGTATCTAACCGGACTCTGCCTGCAACGGTTGGGCGACGTTCGAGCGGCCGTCGAGCAGTACGCCCGCACCGCGCAGAAGTACTTTCATTCGGCCGAAGCGACGGCCGCCGGCGTTATGCGGGGGGAAATCCAGCGAAAATCGGGGCACTACGACGAGGCGATCGCCAGCTACAGCGAGGCGTTGGAAGCCGCCGGCGGCCGCCGCACCTATCAAAACGAGTGGATTCCGTTGGCCGAATTGCAGCGGCTGGGCCTGGAGGCGTACCGCGGATTCCTGGCGGCGCAGCAGTTTGAGCCGGCCACCGAGATGGCCAGGCTCTTGCGCCCGCTGTTGACGGAATTGCTCGGGCTGCGGCTGATGGCCGAGGCGCAGCGACAATGGGGGCAGTCGCTGACGGCGCAATCCGGCGCCTTGTCGCCTAAGGAAGCGGAGAGGCTCGTCCAAGAAGGTCGCGAGCGGCTGCGGGAGGCGGGCCGCATGTTCGGCGAATTGGCGGACGCCAATAGCGCCTCGCGAACGTATGTCGAGGATCTTTGGGAGAGCGCCCAGAGCTTGTTGGCCGGGCAAGATTTCAGCGCCGCGGCACGGCAACTGGCCGCCTATTTGGACAATGAGTCCAAGGGTCAGCGGCCCGCGGCACTGGTGGCGATGGGCACCGCATTGTTGTCGCTCGACCGTCGTGAAGAGGCTTTGCACTACCTGGCCGAGTGCATCGAGTTCTATCCCCGCGATGCCGCCAGCTATCGCGCGCGGTTGCTGGCGGCTCAAGCGCACGGCTATGTCGGCGCTACGGACGAAGCGGAGAAATTGTTGATCGACAACTTACAGGGCGATTTCCTTTCGCCCGCCAGTAGGGAATGGCGGCTGACGCTGTTTGAATTGGGCAAGTTGCTCTATACCGTCAAGCGTTATGAAGAGGCCGTCCCGCGGCTTTCCGAGGCGCTGGTCCGCTACCCTGACGATCCGTTGGCGCTTCCCAGCCGGTACTACCTGTCAGAGAGCCACCGCGAACTGGCACGCCAGCTACCCGCCAACGACGAGGACGAAACGGCCCGTGTGGGTCAGGAGCAGCGGACCCGAAAACATTTGCGCGAGGCGTTGGTCGGTTACGAAGCGATCGAGGAGTCGCTGCGCAATCGGCAGCGCGGGCAGTTGCTCTCCACGGAAGAGACCAAGCTGCTGCGCAATTCGCATTTTGCCCGCGGGGCCGTGCTGATCGATTTGGGGCGGCTGCACGACGCGATCGACGCCTTCACCGGCGCCTCGACTCAATACCAGGACCAGCCCGAGGTGCTCCTGGCCTATGAGTCGATCGCCGATTGCTATCGCCGCCTGAATCAGCCGCTGGAAGCCCGGAACATTCTGCAGCAGGCCCGAATCGTGTTGGAGCGACTGAAACCGGAAGCCCCGTTTATGGCTTCGACCAACTACACGCGCGACCAGTGGAAGGTCCGCCTAGATTCGCTGGAAGAGCTGTTGACACTATGAGTGCCGTACTGGACACCGAGACGTTGGCCGCCCTGCTGGACCGCAAACGGTCGTGCCTGGTGCAGCTGCGCGATTTGGGCGAAACGCAGTGCGCGTTGGCCGTCGGCGGCGCGCTGAGCGAACTGCTGCAGTTGCTCTCGGTCAAACAGGAAGTGCTGCGACGGCTGGAACTGGTGCAAGCCGAATTGGCGCCGTTTCGCGGCCAGGATCCGGAGCAGCGCCAATGGGCCAGTCCCGGGCGACGGGCTGCCGCGGCGCAGATCGTCGTCGACTGCGACGCCCTGTTGGCAAAAATCGCCGAGCAAGAACGGACCAGCGAATCTCACCTGCGATTGCGCCGCGACGCCGCCGCCGAGCAACTGGCCGGCGCCCACAGCGCATCGTTCGCCCGCGACGCCTACGGCGATCATTTTCGTCCCGCCGCCACTCAACTCGACCTGAGCTCCGACCAATGACCGCTACACTGCGACTGCTGAACCTGGCCGACGAACCGACGGCCCCCGGTCCCGACGCCGACTTGCAGACCGTCTTGGCGGCCTGGAACGACGCCACCGTGCGGCTGGAGCAGACCCACGAGGCGCTCCGCGGCGAGGTGGCCCGCCTGACGGCGGAACTGGAAGTGAAGAACCGCGAGTTGGCCCGCAAGAACCGGTTGGCCGATTTGGGACAAATCGCCTCGCATGTGGCACACGAGGTGCGCAACAGCCTGGTGCCGGTGACGTTGTACCTGAGCCTGTTGCGGCGGCGGCTGACGCCCGATGCGGGGAGCTTGGACGTGTTGACGAAAATCGAGGCCGGTTTCACCGCCGTCGATTCGACGGTCAACGACCTGTTGCACTTTGCGGCACAGCGCGATCCACAGTTGCGGCCGACCGGCGTGCGGGCGCTGGTCGAGGCGGTGTTTGCGTCCTTGGCGCCGCAACTGGCGGCTCAAGCCATCACGATCGACGTGGACATTCCCCACGAGGCCGTCATCGTCGCCGACCCCGACATGCTGCGGCGGGCGGTGCTCAATCTGGCGCTCAACGCCATCGACGCCATGCACGACGGCGGCCGGCTCACGGCCAGTAGCGCCGATGGTCCGAACGGTTTTGAATTGGAGATCGCCGACAGCGGCCCGGGACTAAGCGATGAGGTTCGTCGCCGCGTTTTTGAGCCGTTTTTCACCACCAAAAACAACGGCACCGGACTTGGGCTGGCGATTGTTTATCGCGTGGCCGAAGCCCACGGAGGCGAAGTCCGCGTGCAGAACTGTCCCGAAGGGGGCGCGGCGTTCACGCTGCGACTTCCCCGGAGGGCCTGGGAGCAGGCCGCATGAGCCCCAAACCATCCACTTCCAAGTCGCCGTCGCCGGCCGATTCGGCCGCCGGCCATGTGTTGGTCGTCGACGACCGTCGAGAGGCCCGCGAGTCGATGGCCGACGTGCTCGGTCACGCCGGTCACCGCGTCGACGCCGTCTCCAGCGGCGTTGAGGCCCTGCAGCGGTTGGACGCTGAGAGTTACGACGTGGTCGTGACCGACCTTCAGATGCCGGGCATGAGCGGCCTGGATTTGATTCGCCAACTGGAACGGCGCTCCAACGGCACGCAGGTGGTTATGGTGACGGCCTACGCCACGGTCGAATCGGCCGTCGAGGCGATGCGGCACGGCGCGTTCGACTACATTGAGAAACCGTTCAACGCCGACCAATTGGAAAGCCTGGTGCAACGCGCCATCGACCACGGTCGGCGCTTGGATCAGACGTCCCGCTGCACGGCCGCCGCCGGCGCCGCGTTGGCGCCGATGATCGGCTCCAGCCGAGCCATGCAGGAACTCAGGGCGCGGGTGCTGCAAGTGGCGCCGACCAACGAAACGATTCTCATCACCGGCGAAAGCGGCACCGGCAAGGAGGTGTTGGCCCGCACGCTGCACGCCTCCAGCCGCCGAGCCTCGCAGCCGCTCGTCAGTTTGAACTGCCCTGTGCTCTCGGCTCACCTCATGGAGAGCGAGCTGTTCGGGCACGAAAAAGGGGCCTTCACCGGCGCCGACGCTCCACGCACCGGCCGCTTCGAACTGGCCGACGGCGGCACGATCCTGCTCGACGAAATCTCGGAAATTGAGCCGCCGCTGCAAGCCAAGTTGCTCAGGGTGTTGCAAGAGCGCAGCTTCGAGCGGGTTGGTTCGAGCAAGACGGTCACGGTCGACGTCCGCGTGTTGGCCACGTCGAACCGCAATTTGCGCAGCGAGGTTGCCGCCGGCAAGTTTCGCGAGGACTTGTATTATCGGCTGGCGGTGGTGCCGCTCGCGTTGCCTCCGCTGAGGGAGCGCCGCGACGACGTGCCGGACCTGATCGATTACTTCCTGGGCCGCAGCGCCGAGCGACTGCACCGCGAGCCATGCCGAATGCTCCCCGAGGCAACCGAGTTGCTGAGGGGTTATCACTGGCCGGGCAACGTTCGAGAGCTGGAGAACATCGTCACGCGAGCCAGCGTGCTCAACATCGGTCAGCCGATCACGGCCGACGAACTGCAGCCGTGGTTGATTGACGCCGACGGCAATCAGCCGAGCGAATCGCAGGAACACGTCCGCGTTGGGCTGAGTTTGCACGAAATGGAGCGCAGGTTGATCGAGGCGACGCTCGATCGGTTCGGCGGCCATCGAGCCAAGACGGCCGAGGCGTTGGGGATCGGCATCCGCACATTGTCGGGCAAGCTCAAGGCCTACGGCTACGCTCCTCGGACCAGGTCGTTCGCCAAGGCAGGGTAGAGTCAAAGCGAAAGGGACACGAACACACCAAGTACACGC
>CAYWTU010000198.1:0-7098 GCA_964461275.1 uncultured Pirellulales bacterium
CAAGGAGCAACTGGCGGCGCTCGAGGCGGCGTATCAGATGGAAGATCACCCGGCCGCGGTGCGGGCGATTCAGGCGGCGCTCGACCCACTCTGCCTGGCCGAGGTCAACGTGAACCCTGAAAGCCGCGTCAAGGTGGCCGAGGGACCGGCGACCCGCAGGCTCATCTCCCAAGGATGGAGAACGTTCTTGGTCAAAGTGCACAACGAGGCCGGCGTGACGGCCCCGCTACGCTGCCTGAGCCCGAATGCCGAAAAACTGCACAAGCCGTCGTCCGGCTCGGCCGAGCCGCCGCGGACGATCAAGCCGGCCGATGTCGGCGACCGCTGGATGGATGTCGAAGTCGTTCGCAAGCAGCCGCTGTCGCCGACGCTTTCCGGCCTGGCAGTGGAGTATTGCCTGGTGCAACTCTACAGCCGCGACGTCGGCAAGCGCGAGGCGAAACTGATGTTCGACGTTGGCCAGGGGACGCAGGACCTGGGCTTTCGCAACGAGGTAAACTTGCTGTTCGACTGCGAACCGGCCGTCGAGGTGGTGCTGGAGATTCTGGACGACGACGGCCAGCCGACGACGGGCCAATTCGTGTTTCGCGACGAGCGCGACCGCGTGTACCCGGCTCGGTCGCGGCGGCTGGCGCCCGATTTTTTCTTTCACGATCAGGTTTATCGTCATCACGGCGAATCGGTCTTGTTGCCGCCGGGGCGCTATGAGGTGACGTACACGCGCGGGCCAGAATATCGCATCGACAAGCGGCAGATCGTCGTGCCGGCCACGGCGTCGCACCGCGAGACGTTTCAACTGCGGCGATGGATCAAGCTGGCCGACCGGGGTTGGTACTCGGGAGATCATCACGTGCACGCGGCGGGCTGCAAGCACTATGAATCGCCGGCGGAAGGCGTCTTACCGATCGACATGATGCGGCACATTTTGGGCGAGGATTTGAACGTGGGCTGCGTGTTGTCGTGGGGGCCGTGCTGGTATCACCAGAAGCAGTATTTCGAAGGGGGCGTGAACCGGCTTTCCACCGCGCAGAACTTGATGCGCTACGACGTCGAAGTCTCCGGCTTTCCCAGTTCGCACTGCGGACACCTGTGCTTGCTCCGACTGAAGGAAGACGACTATCCGAACACGCAACGAATCGAAGACTGGCCCAGTTGGGACTTGCCCATCTTGAAATGGGGGAAAGAGCAAGGCGGCGTGGTGGGGTTCTCGCACAGCGGTTGGGGCCTGGCCGTCAAGGCCCAGAAACTGCCGACGCTGGAGATGCCGCCGTTCGACGGCATCGGGGCCAACGAATACGTGGTCGATGTGGTGCACGACGCCTGTGATTTCATTTCGGCGGTCGATACGCCTTGCGTCTGGGAATTGAACGTCTGGTATCACACGCTCAACTGCGGTTACCAGTGTCGGATTAGCGGCGAGACTGACTTCCCGTGCATCTACGGCGAACGGGTCGGCCTGGGCCGGGCGTACGTGCGATTGGACGAACACGACCCCAAGACCCCGTTGGACTACGACCGCTGGGTTTACGCCCTGCGCGATGGGCGGAGCTATTGCACGGACGGGCTGTGCCATTTGTTTGATTTTCAGGTGAACGACCTGGGCGTTGGTCAGCCAGGCGCCGGCGGCAAGCCGAGTGTGCTGCGCGTGAAACGGGGAGAGAAGCTCAAGATTCGCACTCAGGCGGCGGCGCTCTTGGAAGAAACGCCGCGCGACGACATTCGCAAGAAGCCGCTCGAACAGCAGCCGTATTGGCACGTCGAGCGAGCCCGGATGGGCGATACGCGGCGCGTGCCGGTGGAACTTGTGGTCAACGGCGAGGCGGTTCAGGCCACGCCGCTGGAGGCGGATGGCCACGTGGAGCCCCTGGAGTTTGAATACGAACCAAAAATCTCCAGTTGGGTGGCGCTGCGGGTGTTTCCGAGCGCCCACACCAACCCGGTGTTTGTCGAGGTTGACGAGCAGCCGATTCGGGCCAGCCGCCAGAGCGCCCAGTGGTGCGCCGAGGCGGTCGAGGTGTGCTGGAAACAAAAGGAGCCCAAAATCCGTGATGCGGACAAGGGGGCGGCGCGGGCGGCATTCGACGCGGCCCGGACTGCCTACGAGAAGATTGCGGCGGAGGCTGCCGGGGAATAGGCCGTTGGGGATTCGGTTTGCGGCTTGGTTGCGGCGGGCCAGGGTGGCAATTAGCGTGGGAGGTGGTCGTTGGTTGCCTTCACTGCACGCCTTTCCCCACTGTCGTTATGCAACACTTGATGAAATTGGGTTCGCACGGGATTGCCGCCGGCGCCGGTTGGGTCCTGCTGGCCGTTGGACTGTGGTGGCTGGTGTCGGCCAGCGTGTGGGGCTCGCACAAGGCGCAAGACGCCGCCGGCAACGTTGAGCGGAAAGCGCCCGCGGACAAGCAGAAGAAAGACGACGACGAGCTTAAGAGCCGCCTGGGGCGCTCGCTCAGCGAGGCGCTGGACGACGAAGGCGAAGGGGACGACGATCAGCGCGATCTCATTCGGAAAATACTCCAAGAGACCGACGAGCAACTGGTCGAGATTCTGGACGGCGATTTGCGCGAGACCATCCGCGCGGCAAACCGCCCGCTGCAACTGCCGGCCTGCCTGACCGAGCCATGTGGTCCCCCCACGACGAAGAAAGTGCCGCCGCCGGCTACGGAACAAACCAAGCCCGATGAAGGGGCGCCGTCGGTCCAGGGCGAGGCGGATTCCCCGAGTCTGTAGCGATTGCAACGCCGCCGGAGGCGTCGTGTGCAGCCTAGGCCTTGACTGGGCCGTGGCCATCGCCGGGGGTATGATGTTCATTCATGAAGACAGGAAGGCTCATTCGCCGCGCCCGCTGGTGGTTGACGCTAGCGGGGACAGTGTTTGTTCACGCGTGGTCACTTCCGGCCCAAGTCGCGTTGGACGCGGGCGACGCGCGGTTCTTTGAAGGCAAGATTCGGCCCTTGCTGTTGGCTCGATGCCAGCAGTGCCACGGGCCCGGCGAGAGCAAAGGCGGCCTGCGGCTCGATTCGCGACAGGCGGCTCTCGCAGGGGGCGACACAGGGCCGGCGATCGTTGCGGGCGACCCCGAACAGAGCCTGCTGGTTGATGCGGTTCGCTACGGCCCGACCTATCAGATGCCGCCCACGGGCAAGTTGCCGGAGGCGGAAGTGGCCTTGCTGGTCGACTGGGTGCGGCGCGGCGCCCCGTGGCCACAGTCGCCCGATGCGCCAAGCGGTGCAACTGAAAACGTGGCCACCACCGGCGATCCACGGTTGGCTCCGCATTGGGCCTACAAGGCCCTGGCGGCGCCCGAGATTCCCGCCGTGCGAGACGACGCCTGGGCGCGAGGTCCGATCGACCGGTTCATTTTGGCGGGCTTGGAACAGGCTGGGCTGCAGCCGTCGCCACCGGCTGGCCGGCGCGAGCTAATGCGGCGCGTGACGTACGACCTGACTGGCTTGCCGCCCGCGCCCGACGATCTAGCGGCATTCGAGTTGGACCCGACGCCCGAGGCGTGGGTTCGCGTGGTCGATCGGCTGCTGGCGTCGCCGCACTACGGTCCGCGCTGGGGCCGGCACTGGTTGGATGTGGCCCGTTACGCCGACTCCAACGGCATGGACGAAAACTTGGCGCACGCCAACGCCTGGCGGTATCGCGACTACGTGATCGACTCGTTCAACGCCAACCTGCCGTACGACCAGTTTGTGCGCGAGCAGTTGGCCGGCGATTTGATTCCCAGCGAAGTCGCGGAGGAAAGAAATCGGCGACTGGCCGCCACCGGTTTCCTGGCCATCGGTCCGAAGATGCTGGCGGAAGACGATCCGGCGAAACTGGAAATGGATGTGATCGACGAGCAGTTGGACACCTTGGGGGTGGCGCTGTTGGGAATGACGTTCGGCTGCGCTCGGTGTCACGACCACAAGTTTGACCCGTTTTCGATGGCCGACTATTACGGTTTGGCGGGGATTTTCAAGAGCACCAAGACGATGGAATCGCTCAAGGTGGTGGCCCGCTGGCACGAGCGGCCGCTGGTTTCGCCCGAAGAAGAGGCCCAATGGGCTGTCGTACGCCAACAGGTTCAGGCGCTGCGCGACGACGTCCAAGCGCGCCTCGATGCGGCGCGACAGGCCCTGACCGACGAGCTGCGCCGAAGGGCCGCAGATTATCTGACGGCGGCGGCCGAATGTTTGCCCGGCGAGCCGCTCGATTCGTCGCTGCGTGCGGAGGCCGCGTCGGCGCCGGGTACGCTTCTTGTCGAGGCGGAGGCGTTTGCGGTGGGCAACGTGCGGATCGATTTCGAGGCTTATGGCTCTGGTATCGGCGTGATCTACAACCAAGGAACACTGCCCAACCTGGCCGAGTATGAAATCGAATTGCCGTTTTCCGGGACCTATCAAGTGGAGCTGCGCTACGCCGCGGCGGAGGCGCGGCCGGTGCAGTTGTGGATCGACGGCCGCTTGCTGCGGACTGACGCGGCACAACAGGTTACGGGAAGTTGGCAGCCGGACGGCCAGCGGTGGGAGACGGTAGCCGTGGTTGGCCTGAGTGCGGGCAAGCACGCGTTGCGGCTGGTGCGAGGCGGGCCGTTTCCGCATTTTGACAAGTTGGCGGTCGTTCCCACGACGGCGCCAAATCGCCCGTCGCCGGAACACTTGGCCCTGACACGACAGTTGCATCGTGCGGCGCTCGATCGGTGGATCGGGGCCCTGGGCAAGGCCTCGGGCGAGGGGTTATTGGCCGCCGCACGATTGGCGACCGCCTCCGGCGCCGCTCCGGCGGACGCGATTGCGGCCTTGCTGGCGTCGCGACGGGACGAGTGGGAGTCGCTGTTAGGCGACCCGGCCGGTCCTGCGGCGCCGCCGGCCGAGCCTGCGGCCGTGGAGGCGTGCTTCGATGCGGAAGTGCTGTCGACGCTGGACGGCCTTCGGTCGCAGATTGCGGCGGCGGAATCGGCTGCGCCGACCTATCCAATGGTGATGGCGGTTGCCGAAGGCCAACCGCAGAACCTGAAAATTCATGTTCGTGGCAGCCACTGGACGCAAACCGACGAGGCGCCGCGGCGCTTTCCATCGGCACTGGCTGCGGCGATGGACGTGCTCCCCGCTGACCGCAGCGGTCGGCTGGAACTGGCCGAGTGGATTGCCTCGGCCGACCATCCGCTCACGGCGCGGGTGATGGCGAACCGATTGTGGCGGTGGCGATTTGGCCAGGGGCTGGTTCGTACGACCGACAACTTTGGCCGGCTGGGTGAGCCGCCGTCGCATCCCGAATTGCTTGATTGGCTGGCGCGGCGGTTGGTGGAGCAAGGCTGGTCGCTCAAGGCGCTGCATCGCGAGATGTTGCACTCGGCCGTGTATCAGCAGTCGGCGGCCGACACCGCCCGCGCTAGCGAGGCCGATCCTGACAATCGACTGTGGCGGCGGATGCCGCGGCGACGATTAGAAGCGGAGGAGATCCGCGATGCCACGCTGGCGGTGTGCGGACAATTGGACCTGACCATGGGAGGCTCGCTGTTGGCGACGAAGAATCGCGAGTACGTGGCCAGTACGACTTCGGTGAATAACACGAATTACGACAGCCGCCGCCGGAGCGTCTACTTGCCCGTAGTCCGCAGCGCCCTATATGAGGTTTTTCAGGCGTTCGACTTTGCCGACCCCAGCGTCCCCAACGGCGACCGCGCCGCGACGACGGTCGCTCCCCAAGGGCTGTTCGTGTTGAACAGTCCACTGGTGAGCGACGCGACGGCGGCCTGGGCCGCGGCGCTGCTGTTGGCGCCGTCGCTGGACGACGCGGGGCGGGTGCGGGCGATGTTCCTGGCGGCGTACGGCCGCGAGCCCAAGGGGCACGAGCTTTCGGCGGCCTTGGCGCTGGTGGAGAATGAATCGTCGCTGGCCGGCCCGCTCGATGCGGCGACGGCTCGGCAGCGCGCGTGGCAGGCCTTAGCGCGGGTGGCGCTGGGGACCAGCGAATTCATGTTTCTGGACTGACATTTTTGTGGTGGATTCATCATGCCCGGCCAAGGGAGGCGAACCTGGTGCGAATGTCGGCCCGGAGAGCTCAGCCGGCGCGATTGGCTGACGCAGGCCTCGGCAGGCTTCGGCGGTTTGGCGCTGGCGGCGCTGTGTGCCGAGCCTGCGTATGGCGCCGCGCCGGCGGGCGCGGATGCGGCCCGTCCGCTCGCTCCCCAGCCGCCGCATTTTCCGGCGCGGGCCAAGCGCGTCCTGTTTCTGTTCATGCATGGCGGACCATCGCAGGTCGATACCTTCGACTACAAACCGCGCTTGGAGCGCGATCACGGACAGCCTTTGCCGTTCGCCAAGCCGCGTGTGGTCAGCAGCGAGACGGGCAATTTGCTCAGAAGTCCCTGGAAATTCCGCCAGCACGGTCAAGCGGGAGCGTGGGTGAGTGAGCTGTTTCCCTGCCTGTCACAGCATGTCGACGATCTGTGCATGGTGCGGTCGATGCACGGCTCGAATTCTCGGCACGGCGCGGCGGCCTTGGAATTGCACACCGGCAGCGACACGTTCGTGCGGCCGAGCATGGGCTCGTGGATTACCTACGGTTTGGGAACCGAAAACCAGGACCTGCCCGGCTACATCACCATTTGTCCCTCGCTGACCCACGGCGGAGTGAACAATTGGAGTTCGGCGTTTTTACCTGCGGCCTACCAGGGGACGCCGATCGGCAACGCCAGCCTGCCGGCCGATCGGGCGCGAATTCCCTTCATGGACCAGCAAGGTTCGCCCCCGGACGCTCAGCGCCGGCAGTTGGACCTGATGCAGGCCTGGAACGCGCAACACCTGGCGGCGCGGGGCAGCGACACTGCACTCGAGGGGCGAATCGGGGCGCTCGAACTGGCCTTCCGAATGCAGGCGGCGGCGCCGCAACTGCAAGACATCTCAGACGAAACCGAACAGGCGCATCGGCTATACGGGCTGGATCAGCCGGCCACGATGAACTTCGGGCGACAATGCCTGATGGCGCGGCGCTTTCTCGAACGGGGCGTGCGGTTCGTGCAGGTGTCGCACAGTTACAAGTGGGACCAGCACGGGGGACTGCTCAAGGATCATGCCCGCAACGCGTTGGAGGTGGACCAGCCGATCG
>CAYWTU010000199.1:0-7093 GCA_964461275.1 uncultured Pirellulales bacterium
CCGTTGAAACGACCTTGCTCGGCGCCGAGCTGGACGAAAGTCAGGTCGAGGTTTCCGAACTGTTCGAGGAGGCCATTCCCGCCGAAATGCGGTATGACGACACGTTTATCAGCTTCGTCGCGGCGCTGGAAACCGGCACCCAGGCGCTGGCTACCGCCCTGGAGGCCGAGGAAAAAGGCGAGGAGGCGGCAGTGCAAATCGTCGATCTGGCCGCAATGCGTCAGCAAGGGGTGTTGCCCATTGCGTTTCAAAACACGAAGGAGTTCGTCTCGTTCGACTTCACGACCGACGAGGATGAAACAGAGGACGAAGACGAGTCGGAAGGCGCCGACGAGTGGACCGAGGAGGGCGAGTCAGACGAGGAATGGGAGGCAAACGAGGACGAGCGCTTCGTGCGATAGCTTCGAGACGGGAGGGAATGCCACTCGGCCGTGACTCTAAAAATTCGCGGCCGGATCGTCGCCGAGTTTCTTCTTCACGTAGTCCAGCGCCATCTGCAGTTGCCGATCGACGAACGGGCCCACCGCGGCCGGCTCAGTCGCGGCCGGTTCGGCCGGCTTTTCCCCGTTCGGCGCCGCGGCAGCCGGTTTCTGGGCGCCGTCGGTCGACGTCGACTTATTGCCGTCGCCGCTCGGTTTGGAGTCGTCCGAATTGGTCGCCTCGTCGGTCTGGGCCAAGAGCAAGTCCTCGCGCCCCTTGGCGATGTCGCGCATCCGGCGATGCACCATCAGCGCCCGGTTCTCCACGTTGTCCAGTTCCAACTCCAATCCGTCGCTGGGTTTGACACCCCATTCGTCGTCGTCTCCCGCATCGGGCAGACGGTGGATGTTCTTGCCGCTGGGCCGGACGTAGCCGGCTGTTGTCAGCTTCAAAGCGCTCTTGCCTCCTTCAAGTTCGATGACGTTCTGCACGCTCCCTTTACCCCAGGTGCGCTCGCCGACGACCACCGCACGATTGTGGTCTTGCAGGCTGGCCGAAACGATTTCGCTGGCGCTGGCGCTATACCCGTTGACGAGCACGGCCATCGGAAACCCCTCAAAGGTGCCTTCTTTCTTGGCGTCCCAGGCGCGTTCGGGGCTGTTGCGTCCGGCGGTGCTGACGATGCGCCCCTCGGGCAGGAACAGGTCGGCGATTTCAATTGCCGACGTCAGCAACCCTCCCGGATTGAACCGCAAATCGAGCACCATGCCGCGCATGCCCTGCTCGCGCAGGTTTTCCAGCGCCTCGGTCAGTTCCTGGGCGGTCTCGCGGCTGAACGCGGTGACTCGGACGTAACCGATCTTTTCAGTCTTATCGAGCATGAAGTCCCAGTCGTCGCTGGGCAGGCGAGCGTCGCCTAGGACCGTTTGTACGTGAATAATCTCCCGCTGCAACGTGGCGGTTAACGATTTGCCGTTGTGCGCATGCACCACGGTGAGCGTGACCTTGGTGCCCGGCTCGCCTTTGAGCTTGCGGACCGCGTCGTCAATGGTCAGACCATCGGTCTTGTCGTCGTCGATCGCTACAATCCGGTCGCCGGCCAAAATGCCAGCCCGATATGCGGGCGTACCGACCAACGGACTGAGCACTTTGAGCCGGCCATTGTCGACTTCGATTTGAATTCCAATGCCGCCAAACTGGTTTTCGACGCTGGTCTTGAACCGGCCCAGTTCATCGGGACTGATGTAGTTCGAATACGGATCGAGCTTGGCGAGAATGCCCTTGATGGCTGCCTCGATCAACTCGCGGCGATCGATATCCTGCACATAATTCCGCTCGACGTTGTCCAGCGTGTCGACCAGCACGCGGTACAACTCGTAGTCGTCGTGGCGCTTCGTCGCAGGTTCGGCGGGATTGGCATTGCTGGCGGCAGGCGCCGAAGGGGCCGCCGTCTTGAGCGGCGGTGGGTCTTCGCCGAAACCAGGGGCGGAGAGGAAACCCAGCGCGAAAGCGCACCCAATGCCAACCAGCGCCCAGCGACGAATCATCGACGCGCCTCCTTGAAAAGGACTAATAGCACGGGCCCAGCCATGCGGCAAAATATCGGCTGGACCGGCGCCGCTTGGCAGCGGAGAATGGCAGCCTGCCTGGACATGGCGTATACGCAACCCGCGCATCCGTCATAACTTATCAAGTATAGGACCGGCTACGGGACCGAACAAGAACGATTTGTCGGTTCCCACCCGGGGCTGAACCGCCGGAGCCCCCAAAAACCCGCGACAAACATAGACCGGCCCACGAGAAAATCACCCGTGAAGCAAGGACGACGCCGAAATCTGGTTCACCGGCTGGCTGGCGCCGTCTGCTGGGCCGCCTACGTATCGAGCGCCGCAATCGCTGGCGACACCAACCGCTTTCGGCATCTCGAAGTCACCGATCCGTACTGGGTTGGTCTGCAGTCGGCCCGGTTGGCTACGCCTTCGTGGGTCGGCGAGCCGGGCGTCGAGGCGGTTGTGGTGCTGGCGATCGACGACATGCGCGGCCCGGAAAAATGGGAGGCCTATCTGCGGCCGATTCTCGAGCGGCTCAAGAGGATCGACGGTCGGGCGCCCGTGAGCGTCATGACCTGTCAGGTCGACCCGGCTCATTCGCAGTTGCAGTCGTGGCTGGCCGAGGGATTGTCACTGGAGGTGCATACGATCGATCATCCCTGCCCGCTGCTCAAAGACGGCGACCTGGCCAAAGCTCGCTCGACTTACGACCGCTGCGTCGACCTTTTGGCCGATGTGCCGGGTAACTCGCCGGTGGCGTTTAGGATGCCGTGTTGCGATTCGCTCAACACACTCAGCCCGCGATTTTTTACCGAGATCTTCGGCAAGACGACCGAGCGCGGGCGCTTCCTGCAGATGGACTCCTCGGTGTTCACGTTGCTCACGCCCGACGACCCGGCCATTCCCCGCCCGTTGACCGAGTTGCCCGACGGCAGCGAGCGATTTCGCCGCTATGTGCCGTTCCCATCGTTCGCCAATGTAGTGGAGAACTATCCGTATCCGTTTGTGGTGAACGGTGTCTGCTGGGAAATGCCGTGCATCGTCCCCAGCGACTGGGAGGCGCAACACGTACAGAAGCCGGCCAACCCACGGACGTTAGTGGACTTGCAGGCGGCGCTGGACGCGGTGGTGCTCAAGCAGGGGGTGTTCAACCTGGTGTTTCATCCCTACGAGTGGATGCGGCCCGAGCAGGTGGTGAGCCTGATCGACCATGCCGTCGAGAAGCACGGCAAAAAAGTCAAGTTTCTCACGTTTCGCGAGGCGCTGGCGCGGCTGACCGAACACGCTCTGGCCGGGCAGACGCTGCGGGCCGCCAACGGCGGCGACAACGGCGTGCGGCTGCTCGACCTGAACGACGACGGGCACATGGACGTGGTGATCGGCAATCAGCAGCGGCAGCTCACCCGCCTTTGGTCGCCCGCGAACCAGGCGTGGCGCGAGTTGCCGCTGCCAGCGCAGCTCGTTGCCAGCGACGCCAGCGGCGCCGGGCAAGCTCGCAGCGTGCAGTTTGGGGTATTGAAAACCACGCCACACCTGCCGGCCGCGCCGGTCATGCTGGTCAACGATTCGCACGGCGCCGGGGTGTGGCAGTTCGGCGAAAGCGGCTGGGAAGAAATGCCCGCCATGGTTCGCGACTGTCGGCTGAAGATGATTCGCACGGAGCACGAGGGGAATGACGCAGGCCTGCGGCTGGTGGACGTAAACGCCGACGGAAACTGCGAACTGTTGATGGCGGGGCCGCAGCAGCGCGGGGTGCATCAGTGGCGCCCCGATCAGGCGCGCTGGGAGAATCTGCCGTGGCCGATTCCGGCCGAGGCCAACTTCGCAGACGGCGGCGGCCGAGACGGCGGGTTGAGGCTGGTGGACGTCGACGACGATGGCCGGCTCGACCTACTGTTTTCCGACGAGCGAACCTACGGGTTGCACTTGTTCGGCAACAATGCGACAGGCTGGTCGATCGAGGCACTGACCGGAAAGCGGCCCAGCGCCGATGCGATTCCGGTCATCAGCCGCGCCGGTACGGACAATGGCGCCTGGTTTCTGCGGCGGACGATGTGGGTGCAAAACGAAGACACCGCGAGGCTGCCCGATCTGGTCGAGCGGCGCTCGTTTCACGACCTGTTGGCTCATACGCAGCCGCGGCCGCGCGACGCCAGCCAAGCGCTCGCCACCATGCACGCGCGGGCTGGATTTGAAGTGGAGCTGGTGGCGGCTGAACCGTTGGTGGCTGATCCGGTGGCATTCGATTGGGGGCCCGACGGCCGGCTGTGGGTGGCGGAAATGGCGGACTACCCATTAGGCGTTGGCCCCGACGGCGAGCCCGGCGGCCGGTTGCGCGTGCTCCAAGACGAAGATGGCGACGGCATGTTCGATCATGCAGAAGTCTTGGCTGACAATTTGCGGTATCCCAACAGCGTGAAGACGTGGCGAGATGGCGCCCTGGTGATCAGCGCGCCGGAGATTCTGTTCCTGGCCGACCGCGATGGCGACGGCAGCGCCGAAGTGCGCGAGACGGTGTATACGGGCCTGGCCGAGTCGAACCCGCAACACCGCGCCAGCGGATTCACCTATGGATTGGACAACTGGTTGTACTGCGGCAACGGCGCCGGCAAGTTGCGCAGCGTCAAGACGGGTCGCGAGGAGACCATGTTCGGACGCGATTTCCGGATTCGGCCGGATCAAGGGCTTTTGGATCCGCAGGCAGGCCACACGCAGTTCATTCGAGCCTGTGACGACTGGGGAACGTGGTTCGGCAACAACAACATCGAACCGTTGTTTCAGTTCGTCCTGGCCGACCATTACCAGCGTCGCAATCCGCATTTCGCCCCGCCGCACGACGCCGCCCCCGTCCCCGAGCACAGCGGTTCGTCGCAAGTCTATCCGCTGAGCCGGACGGTTGAACGCTACAACGACCTGCACACCGCCAATCGGTTCACGTCGGCGTGCGGCACGACGATCTATCGCGACGATCTGTTCGGTCCGGCCTATGAGGGCAATTCGTTCGCGCCGGAGCCGGTGCACAACCTTGTGCATCGCGAGGTGTTGCGCCGCGATGGCCTGTTGTATCGCAGTCGCCGGCCGGACGACGAGCAGCGGCGCGAGTTCCTGGCTACCAGCGACAATTGGTCGCGGCCGACGCAAGCCCGCACTGGGCCCGACGGCGCGCTGTGGGTGGCCGACATGTATCGCGCGATCATCGAACACCCCGAGTGGATTCCTCCCGACCGGCTGGCAGGGGTCGATCCGCGCGCCGGCAGCGACCGCGGGCGGATCTACCGCGTCTTTCCTCGCGACAAGCGGCCTCGGCCGATGCCGCGGTTCGACCGCATGGCGGCGGCGGAACTGGTGGCAGCGCTCGACCACCCCAGCGGCTGGCAGCGCGATAAAGCTCAAGAAATGCTCGTCCAACGGGCCGATCCATCGGTCGCCCTCGCCCTGCGCGAGCTGGTGCGCACGTCGCAGCGTCCTCAAGCTAGGCTACATGCGCTGTGTACGCTCGAGGGACTTGGACAAATCGAACCGCAGGACGTGCTGCTGGGTCTCGACGATCCGCACCCGGGCGTGCGGCGGCACGCGATTCGGTTGGCCGAGCCCCTGCTGAGCACGGCGCCGGAGGTGCGACAGAAGGCCTTGAACATGGTCGAGGACGCAGACCCTTGGGTGCGGTTGCAACTGGCATATTCGTTGGGCGAGTACAACGATCCGGCCGCCGGTCGGGCGCTGGCCAATATCCTGCGCCGCGACGCGGGCAGCGAGTATGTCGTGGCGGCGGTCATGAGCTCGGCGCTTCCACAGCTTTCCGAGCTGACGCACCAATTCGTGGCGGCGGGGTCGGTGCGCGAAAACTCGGCCGAGGCGCTGGGACTTTTGTTGGACCTGGCGCTGACGACAGACAACCGGGCCGCGCTGGCGCCGATTCTGCGCGCCGTCGCCACACGACCGGAACCGCAATTCGCCCCTTGGCAGGTGGCGGCGCTGTCCCGGCTGCTCGACGGTTTCGCCCGCCGGGACGGGGCGTGGGAAGCCTACCGTCAAGAGCTGCAGCGCAGCGATCCGACGCTGGCCGCTGGATTGGTGGAACTTGGCCGTGCGGCGCGCGCGCTGGCGCTCGACGACGGCGCCGACCTGGCGCAGCGGCTGCCGGCGCTGGGTATTTTGGGGCGCGAGGCGGCGGATGTGGCAGCTGACTTGGAGGCCATCTCGGCGCTGCTCTCGCCCCAGAGTCCGCGCGAATTGCAAGAGGCGGCTTTGCACCGGTTGAATTCCCTGGACTTCGCCGAAGTGGCGCCGCGGGTCTTGGCCCAATGGCGAGGGGCCGGGCCCGACCTACGCGGCAAGTTGCTCGATCTGCTCTTGGCCCGTGAGAATCGAACGGCGGCGCTGCTAGACGCGCTGGCCTCCGGCGCCGTTTTGCCCGCCGAAATTGGCGCGGCACACCGTCAGCGGCTCGTCGAGAGTCGTCGAGCCGAGATTCGCCAGCGGGCCGTCGAAATTTTTGCCACGAATGCCACGGCCGGCCGCGAAGAGGTCGTGCGTCAGCATACGGCGGTGTTGCAATTGACGGGCGACGCGGTTCGCGGCGGCGAACTATTTCAGAGGCGGTGTGCGGTTTGCCATCGTTTCCGTGAACAGGGACAGGCGGTGGGACCCGACCTGTCGGCCGTCACCGATAAGTCGCCGCAGGCGCTGCTGGTGGCGTTGCTCGACCCGAATCGGGCCGTTGAGGCTCGCTTTGTCAGCTACACCGCGCAAACCAAGGACGGACTGACGTACAACGGCCTGCTGTCGGCGGAAACGTCGGCCAGCGTGACGCTCCTCGAGCAAGAAGGTAAGCAGCACGTGCTGTTGCGATCTGAACTGGAGGCGTTGGAGACCGCGGGCCGATCGCTGATGCCCGAAGGGCTGGAACGTGACTTGACCGACCAGGATTTGGCCGATGTGATGGCATGCGTCTTGAACTATCGCCCAACTCCCAAGACGTTCGCGGGTAATCGCCCGGAAATGGTGCGGCCCGATCCGCTGCGCAAGGAGTTTAGCTGTCTGCCGTCGAATGCGGCGATCTTCGGTTCGTCGCTGGTATTGGAAGAGGCCAACGCCAACCTTGGATATTGGTCGAGCGAAGA